>CAMDLK010000006.1 GCA_945901725.1 Bifidobacterium breve
GGTCACGTATCGAGCGAAGAACCATTCCATCGTTTGTTCAACCAGGGCTACATTCAGGCATACGCATACCGTGATGACCGTGGTCAAACAGTTCCAGCAGCAGAAGTAACTGAAACTGACGGTGTGTATTCATGGGAAGGCGAAACCGTCGCTCGTGAATACGGCAAGATGGGCAAGAGCCTGAAGAACATCGTTACCCCAGACGAGATGTATGAAGAATACGGCGCGGACACATTCCGTTTGTACGAAATGGCCATGGGGCCGCTTGATGCAAGTCGCCCATGGAACACTCGCGATGTTGTTGGCATGCAGCGGTTCCTTCAGCGCCTGTGGCGCAATGTGATCGACGAGGACACTGGCGACACTGTTGTTTCTGAAGACGAAGCTCCAGAGGAACTGATGCGTCACTTACACCGCACTATTGCGGGTGTTGATGCAGACCTGCAGCACCTGCGCTTCAATACCGCAATCGCCAAACTCATCGAATTCAATAACGCCCTAACTGGTCTTGTGAACACAACCCGTGTTGCGCCACGCGAATTGGTTGAGCCACTGGTTCAAATGCTTTCTCCGTTGTGTCCACACCTTGCCGATGAGTTGTGGTTCCGTCTCGGTCATGACACCACCGTCACCTACGTTCCATTCCCCGTTGCTGACCCTGCACTTCTCGTGGAAGACAGCATTGAAGTTCCGGTACAAGTGAACGGAAAAGTGCGTGCCCGCATTCAGATGTCGCCTACCGCTACAGAAGATGAACATTTGGCAGCAGCCATGTCACTTGAAGCAATTGTGACAGCCCTCGATGGACGCACGCCTCTGAAGACAATTGTGGTTCCGGGCCGAACTGTCAACATTGTTGTCAAGTAATCGGCAAGAATACAGACATGGCTATTAGCGAAGTTGAGATGGCCGTGCCTGCCAAGAAAACCATTGCGTTGGTGGCACACGACAACATGAAGGACGAGCTTCTCGAGTGGGTGTCTGCCCATAAAGACGAACTTGCCCACCACACACTCATCGGAACCGGCACCACAGGTCGTCTGGTAAACGAACAGACTGGTCTTGCAGTAGAGCGGCTTCGTAGTGGCCCACTCGGTGGTGACCAACAGATTGGTGCTCGCATTTCTGAAGGCGAAGTCGATGTTCTGTTGTTCTTCTGGGACCCGCTCGAACCTCAGCCCCACGACCCAGACATCAAAGCCCTGTTACGCATTGCAGTTGTCTGGAATATTCCGGTTGCATGCAACAGAGCGTCTGCTGATTTCATCATGTCGTCTCCACATATGAACATCGCCTACGTGCGACGAGTCCCTTCACACGATCGTTAAGTTGTGAAAGCCCTATTCCAAATCTGGTGCATCACCTTTGGTCTTGCGTTTATCTGGCCACAGGTCTGGCGTGCGGTGCGACACGACACATCACATGGCATCTCCCCTTTTGGCCTCATGCACAGCCTCGTAGGTTCCTCTTTGTGGCTTACCTACGGCCTCTTAGAGGGCGACGTCGCAATCTGGTTCTCCAATGTTTCCTTCCTCATCGCCCAATCAATCATCATCTCGGTCGTCTACCGCCATGGCAAAATTCCACGTCAAGTCCTCATTCAAGTCGGAGTTGCACTCGCCGCACTTGCATTGTTGCTCACCCAAGTCTCAGCTACTCCCGTTGGTTTTGTAGCCATTGCCATTAGCGGAAGTTCAATCGTTCCGCAGTTGATTCACGTAATACGAACAGAGAACCTTCACGGCATCTCAATATCGAGCTACCTGCTCACTATTGTCAACTGTTCATCGTGGTTGTTGTACGGCTTCTACGTGAAAGACCCCATGGTTTCAGCACAGAACTTCTTTGCCATTCCAATTTTTGTGTACATCACCGCGAAAGCAGCGCGTTGGCGATCTGCCAACCCTGATTACGTTGCCACTACCGCTTAAAGCAAATACTTGGCCGTTGCTGCAATCGCTACAACATCGGGAGCACCACGTTGGAACATAATCAGTCGAGTCACGCCTTCAGCAACCAATTCTTTATGAAATGGATGATCCGCATCTGCGTACTCTGGCTCAAACCATGACCACACAGACAAGTCAAAACCAGGTCGGTTCACACTTGCCTCGCGTGCAGCGGCAAGCAATGCGGCGCGCTCTGGGTGATTGAAACGAGTATTCACACCGTCAGCCATCTGCCCTGAACGAACTGCCAATGCAATGCTGTTCACACCCACGATTATCGGCGGTTGTTTCGCAGGGCGAGGAAAGCCAACAAAACGTTCTTCTCGGTCTATGGCCCATATCGATTGCATGGTGTCCACTACTTCAACCAGTCGATTGTGACGATCCGCCATCTTCGGCAACAATTCAATTCCTAAAGCATCTTGCTCTGCGCTGAAGTTGGTATTCGGTGCCGCTCCAGCCCCGATACCCAGTATCAAACGATTACCGGAGATTTGTTGAATTGACGAGACGATGTTTGCTAGCAACCCTGGTTCACGGTTCATCACGTTTGTTACCAGCGTGCCCAGACCAATTGTTGTGGTTGTTGTTGCCCACGCCGTGAGACTGGTGAAACATTCCATCATGGAATCAGAACCAAATGCAGCCCCAGAGAAATGATCCAGGTTCCATAAAGTTCCGAAACCCGCTTCTTCAGCCGCGATACCAGCGTCACGCAACATCGGCCACGGCGCAGAACCCTGATTCAACTGCAGGTCAATAATCATGGCACCCACCTCGGAGAAGTCATTGGGTTCAATTTATACATCTCATCAGCAATCCACCGAGAGTCCACATTGTTTTCTAGCGCTCGCAAACTTCCTTGCATCCAATGCCGATGCATCAACGTGTCATACATGCCTGGGAGATCCTCAAGCGTGACTTTCGCGGGCTCGTCGGGAGTAACTGCAATCAACGGCCTTCCGTTTCCTTCATGATCAATAGACGTCACATGATTGACCTGCGATAACAAATCGATTTCATCTGTACGGGGCGAATGACCAACTTGCATAATCGCTGCCCAAATAGATTCCTTCGTGATATCAGCTGTCGTCATGCCCGAGGGGTGAGTGCCATCAAGAATGGCAAGTGCTCCGCGCACAGCCGCGTCGCCTACCTGTCGCATCACGGCTTCATATGCCTGAAGTTCTGGCACTGTCTCGACGAATATTGGTGTGCCATCGTCTTCGTAATCGACAACGGAACCATGTGGTGCAGTTACGAGCGCTTCCAGAAGTTTGATTACACCAAGCAAACGCACATTGTCATCTGTTGAACCAAATTCATCCATCGCGAACCCGTGCATTGCGATGCGCATGCGTTGTGGTGTCGCATCCCAATAGAGCCCCGTCAAACGACCTTCAATGACGCTCTGATTCTGTGACTCAACGGAGACAAGATCAGCAAGATCAGCAATGGTGGACCCAGTCCACCCGAGGTCGACGACTATGTGATGACCTGACATGAGGACTTCATGGGATCTGAGATACGTCAGTAGTCGTGTGCGCAGAGAATTGGTCGCAGACAGAACTATGTCAGTGTTATCTAAGACGAGGTCACGGGCAACAGACGCATCAATCGGCATCTCTCGGTCTAATGGTGAGTCAAGGGCACACCCAACGCGACGTTCCAAACGTGAAACTGTCAACACTTCATCGTCGCCCACAAAGCGACCTATATTTTCTCGAGTCAATTCAGAAAGCCATGCACGCCATACCACTGACCGTGAGAACGCCGTATACGTGGCCACCGGTAGTTCCCATCCGCGTGATCGGAGCGTGTTCCATACCTGATGGGCCAAATACCCATCGCGGGCTGCAAAATGAACGCCGGCAACTGAACGCTTGCCGAGAACAAAATGCGCGTCAAGTACTTGGGCAGCCACAATCATGGCAACCAAACCCCCACCAATTACCTCTCCGACATCCCAGCGGGTTTCGTCCATTGCATTGCGATATTCCGCTTCAATTCGTGACAGCGGCAGAACAGCAGGCGTTGTATTGATCATGTCGCGATGAGATCTACGCATTGTGTCGCGAACATGAGTTGCTATGCCAAGTGACTTTGGCACCTCTCCATCTGCACGCGCATCATCGCCGACATGCAGAATTGAACCTGCAAGTGAATTGAGCGCCGATAGGACAACCGGCCACAACATCCCGTTATGTTTCATCCCGCCGTGTTCGCAGCTAACGAAAATATCGGCTTTCGTGATCCATGAATACCCTGCACGGTGCGCCATCTGCAATAAATGTGTTGCAGGCATGTAGTTGTCGCTCACTACCACCACACGCATTCCACGCGCTCTGGCTAACTCAGTAATTTCAACGCCAAATGGCACAGCCTGCACAAGTTGTAATTCGGTTTCCCTTTCAAGGGTCATCACCATGTCTGAGTCCGACCGTGACAAGACCAACTGTTGCGCTAGTTGATAAACAATTTCATCGAGCGAAACATCGCGTTGGTCATCAACTTGCTCGGCCAACTGTCGTGCGCGCTGTTCGGCTTCTACTCGGGCAACTGCAAACCCTCGCCAAGAATCACCATGCGATGAAATTAGGTTCTGTTCCATCACAGCAAACACATGTGTTGGCTGAGCCACGGACCGCGTGATCAGCGTGTCAAAGAAGTCAACACTGAGAACCGATGCCTGAGAGTGCTCGTCGAGAACTTGCTCGGCGGTGAGCTGCACGGTCATTTGCCAATAGTACGACGAACAGCCCGGCCAATAGCGCGGATGCCATGGCCCGGATGACGCACACTACGAGCAATACGGCGCGATAACCGCTGCAACTTGATGATTTCAGCTGTCCGGTTAGCGATGTGCTCTATGTCGACATGAACGATGGGCGTATTGATCTGAAGTTCACCGGTTAATGCTTCAGCCGCAGCAGCAATAGATAGCGCACCTTTGTTAACACCGTTTACAGCGGGTTCTTTCAACCATCGATCTTGTAATTGCAACTTGATGTTGCGGTGTAAATCTTCACCAATCGTGATGGAGTTTCCAGACGCGGTATCACTTTCCGCTGTTCGCGTGTGATAGTGCGCGAGGCGCTCAGGGATGAACACAAAGTCACCGGCAGCGACAGCACGTAGGTTGAATTCCCAATCACCCAACACTGGCAGGGATGAATCAAAATTGCCGACCGTGTTGAGAACACTCCGACGAAAAAGAGCTGCGATTGGTGGGAATGTATTTCCGCCAATCATGCCGCGATATGTGAGGCGCCCTTGTGATAACGGAAAGTCTTCGTGAGAAACAGGCCATACTTTCCCGCCGCGAAATGTTTCATAGATACGAGTTACGCCTGTCACTGCAGCAACTGCAGTTGGAGACCCATGTAGAGCAGCAATAGCAACTTCCAAGAAACGCGCGTCCCATGAATCATCATCGTCGTGAATTACGAAGAATTCTGAATCCGAGTCAGCAAGACCACGATTCGACGCTTCTTCCATCCCTACTCGGTCAGCAAGATGAATTACGCGAATGGATCCGCTCGGTGTTGCATTCATTGCAGTGCGCACAACAGCGTCAACACCAGCCTGCTGGCCACCGTTATTCACGACAACCAATTCCCAATCGGTGAAGGTTTGTAACTGAACACTGGCAATAGCTCTCGCGAGCAACACTGGACGTTCGTACGTCCTCATTACAACGGCGATCTTTGTCATCTTGTGGAGCTGAGGGGAATTGAACCCCTGACCTCTTGCATGCCATGCAAGCGCTCTGCCAACTGAGCTACAGCCCCTAAATTTTTCAGCGTTCCTGCTGATTTAGGTCAACAACCAATCTATCAGAAGCAAAAGTTCGCTCTAAATTCAACTGCCAGGGTAAGTCATTGAGGTAATTTAAGACGTGCTTCCGCTTAATTCACTTGGAGTTTTGACCGTCGTTGCATACGGCACATGGTTTTACGGTTTCGGGGTTCTCTTCACCGATCTGTCTGAGTTTCATGGCGTGTCGGCAAGCACCCTCGGCATCACATTTGGAATTGCACAATTGATTTCCGGAATCGGCGCCGTTGCCACAGGCAGACGGCTTGACGTGTTCGGTCCCCGAGCAGTGTTGGGGATACTTGGGCCAGTCGGTGCAGCCATTTACTTTGCAAGTTCATATGCCACTGGTTCATTGTTCCTCGCCATGTATTCACTTGGTGGCGGCCTGATCGGTGCAGCTGGTTTTTACTCGTTTACGCAACCGCTATCTGTACGACTTGCTTCAACCGATTCCACTCGCGCCATCACGAGACTGACTATCTGGGGTGCATTTAGTTCTCCGGTCATGATTCCGCTTACTGAGGTTTTACGGGCGAACTACGAATGGCAAACTGCGGTGCGCATGCCCGCTGTCCTTACCATGATTTCGTTTTTCGTTGCTGCGTCACTGTGTCATGTTGAAGTTGCAACTACCGGGAAGCCCCCAGCGTTGATCACGTCCCTTCGTAGTGCACTCGGCGACTTGCGGCTTGGATTGTTTACTATCGGGGCTTTTCTTTCCTCAATAGCAGTCAGCACACTTCTTGTGTTTCAGGTGCCGACCATGACGGCGGCTGGAGTTTCGACGGCTACAGCAGCTCTACTTGCAAGTGTGCGCGGATTAATGCAACTCGCTGGCCGGATTCCACTCGTTGCCGCGATCGACAAATTTACCGCGCCACGATTGATTGTCATCTCGCGATTTACGCTTGGCATTTCAGCATTGTTCTTGCTTGGCAGCGGAAACATCACTTTTGCAATCATGTACATAGTGTTCGCAGGCATCACGATTGGCGCGCTCTCGGCACTTGACGGTGTTGCGGCGCGCGGCATTGTGCAACCAGAAGTGTTCGGCACCGTCATGGGAGGCATCGGATTAATCACCACACTCGGAGGTGCGCTTGGCCCGATTTTCGCTGGGTGGCTAAAGACTGCGTTCGACTCGTCAATTGCACCAATAACGATTGTGTTTATCACTGCGTGTTCGGCTGCGATTGTTTTTTCTATTCAGCCATCTGAAGAGCCGCAGTCCAGTATCAAGAACTGATAGTTCTACAGAGTGCTAGCCCAGGGCGTTGGGACAATGTCTTTATAGAGGCGCTCGATTTCGTAAAACCGGCGCATTTCGTCAATAAAAATATGAACGACGACATCGCCGTAATCGATCAAGACCCATTGCTGTTCGCGGGTCCCTTCCGAGCGAAGCGGGCCTTTACCTACTGCTTCGCGCACGTTGTTCAGTACCGAGTCAGTGATTGCACGAACGAGCCGCGGGTTTGACGCGCTGGTGACGATGAAGTATTCGGTGATGCCAACGACTGGGCCAACGGGAAGAACGATGGTGTTCTCGCCTTGCTTTTCATCAATCACTCTGGCGATAAAGACAGCCAATTCAAGAGAGTTGAGGTCAGCAGCAGCTGCATCTGTATTGGTGGTGTCGGTCACTTGGGCTCCGTTGTACTTGTGGTCGATGTGCTGGTCGTTGAGCCTTGGCCAAGGAACGCAACAAAATCGTTACCCAAGACGATACGGAGATTCACGCCAGAGATGACATCTTTGCTTTCCGTGAATTCCAATGGTCCGAGCAGTGTCGGATACGACTCAGCTTCAGTTTTTGCTATGGAATCGTTGTAGTACACCGTTGTGCGCTCTGTAACTAGGTCAGGCGATTGACGAATAAGCACCACATTTGCTCCCAAAAATGCCAGCCGAGTGACCACTTCTTTAGCCACTACTGCACTCGCAAACGGAATATCAACCATGACAGCCACGTTCGCAGACGTAACTGTTAGTGCGCTCGGAACGACACTTGCCATCACCATCAGCACTTCGCCTGAATCAAGGCCATACAAATCTGCATTGTTTGGGTTGCGAACGGGGTCAGTAAACAATGTCGACGAGAACTGCCAAACATCGATCTCACCGTTCAACAGCGCATTCATAAAGGCGGTTGTTGAAGTAAAGACACTCGCATCAATCGGCGAGATTGACGATGTTGATGCGGCATCGTCAGAGGCAGGCGTTGCAACTCCTGCACGAGCAATCGAATTCCACAATGCTTTTACCTGAGGCAAACGTGCAGATTCGGGTGTGCCGGTCTGTGATGATGCGAGCCCAGCTGCCAAAAGTTCTGGCGTTGCAGTCGACGAGCCTGATTCAAGAACAACTAATGGCGCGCCGTCGACTCCCGTATCGGTAACAGGCTGTTGCAACACCACAGGTTGTGTGCCAACACTTGATAACACTGCTGCAAATTCAGCGGCCGTCACGTCATCAGAAAAATCAACAGTGATATTCATGAGATTTTCAACATCAGTCTCAAGTGCTAACAACCCACCAGTTGCGTAGGAATCTGCAATGCGACGTGGCTGTTCTGTCTTTGCAACATCGGCCATTGAACCAACAGGAATGGAAACTATTGTTCCGCCTTTTCCTTCAGGAGTAACAGCAAGCAATGCAAGTGATGCAACTTCATTTCGGGAATTGATAACGGCAAGCATCTCTACCACCGACGACGGAATGTCTACAGTGCCGCGACTATCAATGCTGTTTCCACCTGATGCACGCAGTAGTGAATTTGTCCCAACGAATAAACCACCAGGAAGCGCTATGACAGACAAGCCAGATGTGATCATGGCTGCAATCATGCGCCGACGCCTGCGTGCTGGAATCGCGGTCATTTAGTGCCTACGTACAAAGAGCAATTGCGAATAATCGATGCGACTGATGGCGATGTCAAAGAATCAATTGACTCGCCATTTGCGACGGCCTCACGAATTGCACTACTTGACACATCAACCCGATTCATTGACACGTTCACCACTCGAGCACCATGAAGAAATCCTGGGGATGCATTGGTTACGTCGTTGCGATTCACTATGACGATCGTAGAGAGAGCGACTACGTCAGACGCACGATGCCATGTCTCTAGGCGTTGCGCCGTGTCCGCCCCCACAATGAGAAAGATCTCTGTACCCGGCTGGTCGGCGAGGATTTCCTCCAATGTGTCGACCGTATATGTGGGGCCGCCCCGACTAATTTCTCGGTCATCGGCCCGCAATCCGGAAATTCCTTGGACAAGGGCGTCTGTCATCTCGAAGCGCACTCGCGCAGGCGTCACCTGACGGTCACCCACCTTTTGCCAGGGCTCGTTAGCCACCATGAGAACCACGTCATCAAGCCCCACTTGGGTTTGCACTGCTAGGGCCGCGGCAAGATGTCCCGAATGAGGCGGATCAAAGGTCCCCCCAAGGATGCCCAATCGGCGGGGCGCAGTAGTAGTCACGTGGCGAGTGTAGAAGGAATTAGGGGCCAGTCGCCTTCGGAGAAAAAAATCTTGCTCCGCCTCTAGCAATGGGCAACTAACACTGGTAATGTCTCCAATCCCCCCGACTAGGAGCCCCTCCTTAGTTGGTCCCATGTGTCCGATAACACGGACATCATGGGAACAAGCCCTACGAATACACGGTTGAACACTGCATCATGAATGACTCCATTGGTCTCTATCTAAACGACATCGGCAAAGTTGCCCTTCTTACTGCTGAAGACGAGCGCGAGCTCTCTAAGGCCATCGAAGCTGGCCGCGATGCCGCTACACGCCTCGAAGCTGGTGAGCGCGGAGCTGCCCTTCGCCGTGACCTGCGTAATGCAGCCACAGCAAAGGATCGCTTCATCCGTTCGAACCTGCGCCTCGTGGTCTCAATTGCACGTCGCTACCCATTGCCACAGGGCATGGATCTTCTTGATCTCATTCAAGAAGGAAACCTTGGACTTGAGCACGCAGTTGACAAGTTCGACTGGCGTCGTGGTTTCAAGTTCTCTACCTATGCGACTTTCTGGATCCGTCAGGCCATTGGCCGTGCACTTGACCAAAAGGCAAGCCTCATCCGTATTCCTGGTGATCGTTCCGCCAGCCTTCGCGCAGCATTGCGTCAGGCTTCAGGCGACGGCGAGACCCTCGATGCCGGCAACGCTGAACTTCACCGCCTCACAACTCCTGTCTCTCTTGACAAGACCGTGGGCGACGACGGCGACGCAACTCTCGGTGACCTTATGGCTAACGGCCAAGGAACTCCTGAAGATGCCGTCATGGCAATGGTTGATACCGAACTTCTCGATGAACTTCTTGGCACGCTCGATGACCGCGCCCGTTACGCCGTTGAAGCCCGCTTTGGACTTCTCGACGGTGAGCGCAAGAGCTTCCGCGAAGTTGGCGAAGACTTGGGCGTTACTGCCGAAGCTGCTCGTCGCCTTGTGAGCCGTGCTGTTGAAGGTCTGCGTGACGATGCCGAGCGCATCCTCGCAGTCTGATAACTAATTACTTATTAATTCCCATTGCGCTGACCCCCCGTTTAGCGCAAGGCTAGGAAACTATGGCTCGTAGCTGGACACCTTCTTCATGGCAATCATGTGTTGCCGAACAACAGCCTGAATGGCCCGATGTTGCTGCGCGCGATGGCGCACTTGCACAAATTGCTGGCTTTCCGCCATTGGTGTTTGCTGGCGAGGCTCGTTCACTGCAGGCATCACTTGCACAAGTTGCTGCAGGTAATGCATTCCTTTTGCAGGCAGGTGACTGCGCTGAAAGTTTCGATGAGTTTTCTGCAAACAACATTCGCGAAAAGTTGCGCGTCATCTTGCAGATGGCAGTCGTGCTCACGTACTCAATGGGAGTTCCCGTTGTAAAGGTCGGTCGCATGGCCGGACAGTTTGCAAAACCTCGTTCCTCACCATTTGAAAAAATTGGTGATCTTGAATTGCCATCTTTTCGTGGTCACATCGTTAATGACGTACACCCGAATGCTGAAGCTCGTATCCCCGACCCACAGCGCATGGTTCAGGCCTACCACCAGTCAGCAAGCACACTGAACCTTCTTCGTGCTTTCACTAAGGGTGGATTCGCTGATCTCAATCGAGTGAATGCATGGACCCAAGAATTCGTCGCGTCTAGCCCAGAAGGTCAGCGCTACGTAGCACTTTCAGCCGAGATTGAACGTGCACTTGATTTCATGCGTGCGTGCGGCATCGACACAGAGAACTACTCATCACTGCACGAAGTAGATGTCTACACAAGCCATGAAGCTTTGTTGCTCGGCTACGAAGAAGCATTGACTCGTCAAGATTCACTTACCGGCCAGTGGTATGACTGTTCAGCGCACATGTTGTGGATCGGCGAACGTACTCGCCAGCTTGATGGGGCTCATGTTGAATTCCTTCGCGGCGTTGGCAACCCCATTGGTTGCAAAGTTGGCCCTACCACTTCTCCTGAATTTGTTCTCGAATTGTGCGAAGCACTGAACCCAGCACAAGTTCCTGGTCGACTCACACTCATTAGCCGTATGGGTGCGGACAAAGTAGAAGATTCTTTGCGTCCACTTCTTCATGCAGTGCGTGATGCGGGACATCCTGTTGTGTGGGCATGCGACCCGATGCATGGCAATACCTTTACTGCGCCAAATGGCCGCAAGACACGTCACTTCGAATCGATTGTTGATGAGATTTCAGGTTTCGTTCGTGCTCACAAAGCTGAAGGCACATGGCCAGGTGGAATTCATATCGAACTCACCGGCGACGACGTCACAGAATGCACTGGCGGCACAGATGATCTCACGTCTGACGATCTTGATGATCGGTACGAGACAATTTGCGATCCACGCTTGAATGCTCGCCAATCACTTGATCTTGCATTCCGAGTAGCCGAACTTATTCGCGACGCAGTCTGACATGTCGGTTCTAGATCCGGCCTTTGGTCGTGCTGATGCATGGCCCGTTGTCGAATCATCCATTGCAATTATTCATGCAGGCGGAACTGAATTTCATGGTGACGAACATCGACGCCAGCGCATTGCATCAGTTAGCAAGCCTCTTGCTGCATGGGCTGTGCTGATTGCTGTCGAAGAAGGAAGCATCTCACTGTCTGATGCTGTCGGACAAACAGGTTGCACAGTGGAACACTTACTCGCCCATGCAGGCGGCTACGGATTCGACGGAGTGAAGCCTCTTGGTCGACCCGGCACTAACCGCATCTATTCCAATACTGGTTTCGAGATGTTGGCGGAACATGTTGAACACTCAACCGGAATCGCATTTGTTGAATACATCGACGATGCAGTGTTCGCTCCACTTGGAATGCACAACACAGCGCTCGAAGGCTCATGTGCGAAAGACGTGCACTCAACTATTGGTGACATGGTTCTTTTCCTAGAAGAACTTCGCTCCCCCACCTTGATTGCCCCCGAAACATACATGCGTGCGATTTCTCCCGCGTTCCCTGACCTTGCTGGCGTTGTTCCAGGTATCGGGAGTTTTGATCCGTGCCCTTGGGGACTCGGTGTTGAAATACGCGGACACAAAACACCTCACTGGACGGGAACTCGCAATTCTTCTTCAACCTTTGGTCACTTCGGTGGCATTGGCACATTCATGTGGGTTGACCCTGTTGCAGACGTTGCATGCGTCATGATTGCTGAACGAGAATTCGACGAGTGGGGCATGGAGCATTGGCCCGCATTCAATGACGCAGTTCTCTCTTGCCTAGGGAGATAGCAATGACATCAACACCAAAGACTGGCAAGATCGCCACTTTCACCATGGGCATTGGTCCATTACTAATCTGTGGATTCAGTGTGCCGATGTCGGTGAGCATGATCTTTCCTGCACTGAGTGACCTGCAAGATAAGTACGGATTCTCCGACGCTGGTCTTGGCTTCATTGCAGCAGCGGGGTTCATGACTTCACTTTTGGTGTCATTGTTTGTTGCACCGTTTGCTGACCGAGGCAAACCAAAGAAATTGGTTCTCGCCGCACTAATTTTGGCTTCACTTGGTTCCACACTTTTTGCATTCGGAAGTTCACTGTGGATGTTTGTTCTTGCACGTGCCATTTCCGGAGCAGCATTAGGAACTAGTGGCCCAGCCATCAAGGCCATCGCAGCCAACATCGACAAAACACGCGCGGCAGAAAGATTGGGGCGTTTACGTGGCGTAGAACTCGCCGGCTTTACGGGAGGTCCACTAATCGGCGCACTACTTATTTCTCCGTTTGGTTTACGCGGAGCATTTCTTGTTTTCTCGGTCTTCGCACTTGTTGCGTTTGCGATTGTTGCGCCACGTGAATTGCCATCACTTCCTACTACCGATGACTCGAATCGACTCAGCATTGAGTTGTTGAAGTACCGACCCATTCGTGCAGCCGCTCTTGCGTCACTAACTTTGTTTATTCCTATTGGTATCTACGACTCACTGTGGGACCGATACATAACTGACAGAGGCGGAAACAACTTCATGGTGGGAATGACATTCTTGTTGTACACCATTCCGTTTATCCTTCTCGGTGCCAAAGGTGGGCGGCTCGCAGACAAAAAAGGTGCGGCTCGAATGACCGTTATCGGCATCTTCTTAACTGCACCAATGGTGATGCTGTACGGCTTCTTGCCGAGCGCTTTTCTTCTCGTTAGTTTCAGTTTGGTTGAAGGCGTAATCGGCGCACTATCCATTCCCGCGACGCAATCACTGATGGCCCAAGTGGCGCCGCATGGGCGTGCAAGTGCGGCACAAGGATTAAACGGCACAGGTGACCTCATTGCAGGCTCCATCATGGCGCTGATTGCACCAGTCATTTATGGCTCTCATGGCCCCGAAGCAACGTTCACATTTGCAGCCGTATTGATGCTGATATGTGGAACGGCGGTGGCCCTCATGTTGAGAACCACCGCCGACTCGAGTTCTGCGACCTAAGTCGCAAATCTTTTATTGATTGTTTAGCTATTGATTATTTAGCTAAGGCGCTCAACGATCATTGCCATACCCTGGCCACCACCGACGCACATGGACTCCATGCCGTAGGTCTTGTCTTCCCACTGAAGACCATTGATAAGGGTTGTCATGATGCGTGCACCGGTCATACCGAATGGGTGACCAAGCGCAATTCCACCACCGTGGATGTTGAGCTTGTCCATTGGAATTCCGAGGTGCTTTGCTGAAGGAAGAACCTGTGCAGCAAATGCTTCGTTGATTTCAACAAGGTCGATTTGATCGATTGTCATGCCTGCGCGCTTGAGAGCCTGACGGCATGCTTCGATTGGACCAAGGCCCATGATCTCTGGGTTCAAGCCAGAAACACCTGATGACACGATGCGAGCAAGTGGGGTAAGGCCCAATTGCTTTGCGCGTGTGTCGCTCATGACAAGTACTGCAGCAGCACCGTCGTTGAGTGGGCAAGCGTTTCCTGCTGTTACTGAACCGTCTGGGCGGAACACTGGCTTCAACTGTGAAGTTGCTTCGTATGTTGTTCCTGCACGAGGACCGTCATCCTTTGAGACAACAGTGCCGTCTGGAAGTGTGATCGGTGTGATCTCGCGCTCGAAGAAACCATTCTCTTGGTGAGCAACAGCCAAGTTGTGTGAACGAACACCGAAGTGGTCCATGTCTTCGCGGCTGACGCCTTCGACCTGAACAACGTTCTCTGCTGTCTGACCCATTGCGATGTATGCGTCTGGCAAACCAGCTGCTGGTGTCCATACTGCTGCTCCACCCTCTGCGCGCGCACGTGTGCGGACTGATGGGTCTTTGAAGATTGCGTTTGGAGCTGAGTCGCTTGCGCCTGATCCGTAACGGCTCACTGTTTCAACACCAGCAGCGATGAAACAATCGCCCTCTCCGGCGCGAATGGCATGAGCAGCCATACGAATTGTCTGCAATGAAGATGAGCAGTAACGGTTGACAGTTACTCCAGGAACATCATCGAGGCCAGCAAGAATTGCGACCATACGACCAATGTTGAATCCACCTTCACCTGCAGGCTGACCGATTCCCAACATGAGGTCTTCCACTTCGGAACCCTTCACTTGAGGAACCTTGGCCATTAGTGCACGCACAATTTGGGCTGCAAGATCATCAGGACGCATGTCCTTGAGCGAACCCTTGTTGGCGCGGCCAATTGGGCTGCGGGCTGTGGCGACAATAACTGCTTCAGGCATGGGGACTCCTTTGTTTGTGGTTCGCGTATCGAACCGACCCAACGAGAGTAGTCAATTTGTAGCCAAAATCAGTCCTCGAACTGAGCACAGGCTATTTCTGCCTATTAAGGTCAGCGATTATGGATTTCCCAGCTGTCCCACTTGCCGATATCAACCTTTCCTCACAAGAGTTCTGGACCATGCCCCGCGACTGGCGCGAAGGGGCTTTCAAGACACTGCGCGACGAGGCGCCGTTTCAGTTCTTTGACGAATACGTGATGGAAGACTCCCCATTTCCCCCTGGCCGCGGGTACCGCGCACTCACCCGCCACGACGACATCTGGCATGTCAGCCGCAACGCATCACTTTTCTGCAGCGGTCAAGGCTCAAACATCGGAGACCTGCCCGTTGAACTCAATGAGTTCTTCGGATCCATGATCAACATGGACGACCCAAAACATTTCCGTCTACGCAGCATTGTGGCTAAAGGTTTTGGACCACGTGAAATTGGGCGCGTGGAAGACCTTGTCAAGATCCGTGCTGGAAAAGTTGTTGACCGTTTGCTGTCAGAATTCTCTGAGCGCACCTGTGACTTCGTAGAGCAGGTAGCAGCTCCAATGCCATTGCAAATCATTTGCGACATGATGGGCGTCCCAGAATCAGACCATGCAGATATTTTCCGTTGGACCAACACCATCCTCGGCGTTGGCGACCCGGAATTCGTTACGTCGTACGACGACCTCATCACTGTTGGCATGGAAATCTTTGCCTATGCACAAGCACTTGGCGAAGACCGCAAGGCAAACCCACGAGACGACATTACGAGCGTCATGATGGCAGCTGAAGTGGATGGCGAAAGACTGACCGCTCAAGAGTTTGGCTCATTCTTCATCTTGTTAGTTGTTGCAGGAAACGAAACAACACGTAACGCAATCAGTCACGGCATGAAATTGCTCACGGATAATCCAGATCAGAAGAAGATCTGGTTCGACGACTTTGATACCCACAACCGCACTGCAGTCGAAGAAATCGTTCGCATGGCTACTCCAGTGATTCACTTCCGTCGTACTGCATTGCAGGACACCGAAATCAACGGTCAGAAGATCCTTGAAGGCGAAAAAGTAGTGATGTTCTATTCGTCTGGAAACCGTGACGAACGCATATTTGCAAACCCACACCAATTCAATGCCACTCGTGAAATTGCACCTGCACAAATTGGCTTTGGCGCCGGCGGCCCTCACTTCTGTCTCGGTGCAAACCTTGCTCGTCGTGAAGTGTCCGTAATGTTTGGTGAAATCGCACGTCGCATGCCTACATTGCGCGCCGAAGGTGAACCTGCTTACCTGCAGAGTTCGTTCATCAACGGCATCAAGCGCCTTCAGTGCTCTTGGTAATCCGTAATTGTGCAATCGCCTTCACATGTTCAGTTAATGGGTGCTGCGGATTCAACCTGTAGCCACTCCAGTTTTCCAGCACACACCTAAGCACTAGTTCGGTCTGTACTAATCGCTGAAGCACCATATGAACCTGACTACGAGAACGCTCGGTGAGATCGGCAATGTTGGAAGCCGAGTGCTCCCTGGGGCTACGCCCCAAAATGCACAAGACATCACTCTCAACACCAGGGCTTAGAACTTTGAAGGGGTTGTCGTCACTGACATGTGGAAATCTCATACCACTATGTGTGCATGAAGCAAGGCTGTTCGGAAACTCATACATAATCCGCCACCCACCTTCAAAAAAGTGTTCGATTTTCCGAACAATTATGTTCGGGTGGCTTGCTTGCGTTGTAGGAAAAACCGAACGCTATTCAGCAATCATGCGGATATCAGCTACAACTGCAGCGTGATCACTCGGCTGAATGCCACCAACAGTGTCGACACCCGCAAGCCAGATTCGCGATGGGTTGCCAATAGGCCGTGGACGCGGCCATGACACGAAGATGTAATCAAGTCGACGATTCGGCCATGTCGAATCGCCAATGTATGGGTTATCACGACGCCATGTGAACCCTTCACCTTCGCCAGCAATCTCCCACAAGTCGGTAAAGACAAGTCCAGGTACTGCTGGTGCGCTGCGGCCGGTCAACATGCGAATCTCATCAGAGTCAGGCACCGAGTTGAAATCTCCAGCCATGAGAACTGGAACATCGACTTCTGGGTCATTGCGAAGTTGATCAACAATGCCGCTGAGTGCTTCACATTGAGCAATACGTGTTGCTGATGCATCAAACTTGTGATCAAGGTGAGTACACACAGTCCACCATCGACCATACGGAGTCTCAAGTTGCGCAACGACAGCCCTGCGATAACTCGGCGCACCTGTTACATCAGGAAGTCGATGCACTTCCCATGACATAATCGGCCATCGCGACAGAATCGCATTGCCCAAACTGACGCCATTGTCGTACCACGGGCCTTCTGTGCGAGCCACATGCATGTTCAGTTCATCGGCAAGCCATTGCACCTGGTCGAGGCCGCCTTCTTGGGCCCACACCTCTTGCAGGAAAATGATGTCTGCATTCTCGTTACGCAATGTTGTGAGGATTGCCTCTTGGCGGTCGCGCCAGGGCCCAAATTGCCACCATAAGTTCCAGGTGAGAATACGTGCCTCCATGGCGCATACGGTACAACCACATGGGCGAGACTGGAGACGTGGCCACCTCTTCTCTCACCCCTCTCGCTGGCGTTTTCGGCGGTGGCGGGCTATTTGGTATCGGTTACGCCCTCGGAGTCATTGACGGCCTGCGTGACCGCGGCATTGACCTCACAGGGAGCCCCATGCTCGGTACGTCCGCAGGTTCATGGGCAGCAGCAGCCACAGCACTATCAGTCACATTTGAAGACCTTGTTAACTTAGTGGTCCCCACATTCCCTAACCCTCGTGCAGGAGTGCTTGCAGCATCAGCTCGTGAAGCTTTTGGCGAAGCAACTAATAGCCAGGTTCGCGTAGTCGTGACGGAACTACCCCGTTTGAAACGAGCTGTCCTAAACGGAGCGGATCATCCGTTGGCAGATCTTGTTGCAGCGTCATCTTCTGTGCCGGGATTACTTGCCCCACATTTAGTTGGAGGCAAAAGATACGTAGATGGGGGCGTCCGTTCTGGCGTCAGTGTTGATTTGGCTGATCCTGCGTCATTGCTCGTTGTAATCGCTCCACTGGCCGGCGCAATGTTCGGCCCCTTTGGTCGTTTTGTTGACAAACGCACTGATGCGGAACAGCGTGATTGGTCAACTCACAATCTCGGTCGTTTCCTAGAGTTCTCTCCGCGCAGCGCAACGGCACATATCGCTACTCGGCCTAAACACCTGTTTGACAAAGCACGCGCAATAGATGCGTACCATCACGGACACTCAGAGGCTTCTATTCGAACTATTGAGTAGCCAAACTGGCGCGGAATTCGCCTTCAACAATCAGCGCAGCAATTTCCGGAGACGGCTCACTGAGTCGTTCGAGCGTGACACCAACGATGTCGCCCACAAATCGATACACATGTGGGTAGAAACCAACTGGCGCACCTGTATCCATTCCGACATCAAATGATTCACCACTCATTGAGAAAACAATGGGAACACTTCGTTCTACATACGTGTGAGCCGCAGGTGACCCGTCAACCAGCAACACTGCGTGACCACCTGCACCGAACCCGCCGTCGTAGACAAAGTCCACAATGATTTCATGCTGGCCTGGCGTCAGTGGTGTTGCAGAAGTAGCAACGAAATGATCATGTCCCATCCAGTTGTAGTGATACACAGGACAACCAGAGTCATTGATATACAAAGTCCATCCGGCCATGTTGCCGCCCTGGCACGCAATCACTCCACGTGATCCGGCTTTAGGGACAACCACTTCAGCCGTAATGCGAAATGAGCAATTCTTTAGGTTCACTACTGAACGCTCTGGCATACGTATGTGGTCAGCCGTGTACGTCATTTTCTTGAGCCCACCAAGATTTTCCGGCGGCACAACGGTCATGCCCAATGTGGAACCAGGCTCGCGCAATGGATATACATTGTTGCGTTTTGCTTCAGAGTCAAACAGCTCTAATAATTCAGCGAGCTTGTCTGGGAATTCTGCAGAGAGATCAACACCTTGCGAGAAGTCTTCTGCGATGTTGTACAACTCCCACTTTTCCTGCGGACCATCAAACGGCACCATGCCGAACCGGTTCCAGGGCACTCGCCCATGGAAACACGACGCAATCCAACCATCGTGATATATCGCGCGGTTACCGAACATCTCAAAATATTGAGTAGAGCGAGTCGACACACCATCGTTGCCATCCATTGCGTACAACATTGATACGCCATCAACGGGCAACTGTTCTAGTCCATTCACCGTTGATGGAATCTGCACGCCGGCAGCAGCAAGAAGTGTCGGCATGACGTCGACGACATGATGAAACTGCGTGCGCAGTCCACCGGCGTCAGTGAAACGCTCGGGCCATTGCACTGCCATTGCATTGCGTGTGCCACCAAAGTGTGACGCCACTTGCTTCATCCATTGAAACGGCGAATCAAGAGCCCATGCCCACGACAAGTTGTAATGGTTCTCACAACGAGCAGTTCCGAAATCATCCATGTGCTCTAGCAGCCACTCTGGGTCTTCGGGAATTCCGTTCTGAAACGACGGCGCGCTCCAGGCTCCGTGAACCGTGCCTTCAGCTGATGCTCCGTTATCGCCAGTGATGTACATAAACAATGTGTTGTCTGCTTCGCCCATTGCTTCAACAGCATCAAGTACTCGACCAATCTGTGCGTCGGTGTGCGCGAGGAACCCTGCGAACACTTCCATCAAACGAGATGCAACCGGCTTGTACCGGTCTGGGTATTCATCCCACGACGGAACTTCGTCTGGTCGTTCCGTCAGTTTCGTACCTGCAGGGATAACACCAAGCGCTAATTGACGCTCATAAATCTCTCGACGCAGAACATCCCAACCCTGATCAAATTGGCCTTTGAATTTTTCAATCCACTCTGGTGCTACATGATGTGGGCAATGCATCGCGCCAGTTGCGATGTACGTAAAGAATGGTTTGTCTGGTTGCGATGCTTTCTGCACTCGCATCCATGAAATTGCTTTGTCGGCGATGTCTTCAGTCATGTGATAATCGTCGCGACCTTCATATGGCATGACAGGCGTTGTCTGGTCAAACATCGGTGGTTCCCACTGCGATGCTTCAGCATTCAAGATGCCGTAGAAGCGTTCAAAGCCGAGACCCGTCGGCCAGCGGTCAAACGGCCCCGCAAGAGTTTGTTCCCACAGTGGGGCTAGGTGCCACTTACCGAATGCTCCTGTGGAATAACCGGACTGCTTCAAGATCTCCGCAACACTCGCTGCTTCCTTCGGAATAATGCTGTCGTAACCAGGGAAAACATTTGCACCTTCAGGAATGCCGCCCATGTGCACCGTGTGGTGATTACGCCCGGTCAACATTGCTGCACGTGTTGGTGAACACAGTGCAGTTGTATGAAATTGATTAAAGCGCAAACCGTTTTTCGCAACTCGATCAAGAGCCGGTGTCGGTACTGGGCCACCGAATGTTCCACACGTGCCGAAACCCACATCATCCAGAAGAATCAGCACAATGTTGGGCGCACCTTTGGGAGCCTTCGTGATGGTCAACGGACTCGGAGTTGAATCCGCGACTATGTACCCCTGCGTTCCTTCAAAAGGCGCTGTGGGCTGCGGCAGCGACGAAGTCATCAGCCAGCGAAACCTTTGTTATCGAACGCCATGCGAACACGATCAACAATCGCAGCATCTCCCGACACCACAATAGCGCCGTCAGCTAGTTCCTTGCTCCATGTGGACCGTTCTGACAAGAGAACCAACAATGTTGCACGCGACATCTTCACCATGGTGGTGGCTCCCCAACCATCTGTTGGCACTGCAACTGAATTTCGAACATGCAAGCCAGCAGTTTCGTCGCCAACAACAAATGCAATGTGGTGATTAACTCCAGCAATCTTGTCGGGGTCCACAACTACTCGCAGTGTGTGAATAAGGCCGACCGCAGATGCCTCACCCAGGAACTTCGGATTAAAGCCGTGCCTCATGAATCGGTCCATCGGGAATGATCCGTCAAGATGACGTGCACGAGTGATTGCCCAGTTGCGAATGTTCGCTGCCGGCGTGCGCTCCGCAATGACGCGAAGGCACGATGCCAAAAGGTTCTTCTCGTCTTGAGTTGCACCTTCAGACTTTGCAAGCCATGTTCCTAGTTCTGTTGCCCAACGAACATCGTCAGCCGCAAGAGCTGCTGCACATTGTTGCGCTACAGCCGCACGGCCACCAAAGCCGGCAATCAATTTTTCATAGCGAGATTGTGGCTCTTCAGGGAACAGCTTTGCTTCATCGCCATCGAACCATCCGCGAAGACCCATGAAGATCTGGCGCAAGTGATGTTCGGTAACGCCGTAGCGCTCACTGGTGAGGTAATCCACGTCATACATCTCTGGCAACGTGATGCGTGAAGACAGTTCGTCTGCTGTCCACCCCTTGTTGATGCCACGAACTGATTGGTCCCACATGAACTGAATTGAGTCGCGATATCGCGTCGACTTTTCACGAATATTGTCCTGACCCACAAGTGCTGGTCCATGAGTAGCTACCAAGTATTCAGGGGCCCACTTAATGATGTTGTCGATTCCTGGAATTAGAACGCGAGGGTCACGGTATTCCTCGCCACGAATAGCAAAAACATTGAACAGCACTGGCCAGACCGAGTTGTGAACACACGTGCCAATGGATGGGAAATAGAAGTTGATTGAGTCATCTGAATCGCTTGGCGAATGTAAATACTGAACTGGCAAGCCAGCAACTGTGATCGAGCCCTTGTCGCGCAGCACTTCAGTGACAGGAATATGACCTGGTGTATACGGAGCATGTGCTGGGTTTTTGTAGAAGAAACCAAGACCAACATTGACTGTCGCATCAGGCCCCTCGAGCGGCATCACAATTGCAAACTGTTCAACTAATCCACGTCCGTACGCAGGTGAAATCTCACCCAACGTACGTTCTTTGTTGAAGGCGAGTTTTTCATGTCCATAAATTGGCAACGGCGTCGCGTGATTGCCTTCTTCAAGAATCGCCTTAGTGCCTTCTACATAATGGAAGTGCGTATAGATGACCGCAGCAATTGGCGCTGACGTGAATTCACGTAGTCGGCGCAATGCTTCACGCATCTCCTCAATCGACTCTCCGGTATCAACTGCAATGATTCCTTCTGGCGCTTCGATGAACGTTTGGTTTGAGAGGCCGTTGCCTACCAAGCACCAGACACCTGTTCGCACTTCATAGAAATCTGCTCGCACAACTTCGCTTTGGGCTGCATGCCACTTGTGAACGCGTTGGCCACCTGGGGTGGTAACGACGTTGGTATCTGATGTGTCAAAGCTGCGAGTCATAGTGAGTCAATAGTAAGGCAGATTGCCGACCACCGCCCCAGCCGCTGTTGACACCTGAATGCAAAAGGACCCCGAGCAATTGCCCGGGGTCCTTTTAATGTTCTAGCGACGCATGCGTCGCGCTAAATCAGCTACAACCGCTGGTGGAACCACATGATGGGCACGCGTGGCATGAACCGGCGCGCTGCATCTGTACGCCACACATCATGCACATTGGTGCATCACTATGACGGGCGATTCCGTTTGGGTTTGAAAGATCAGACAACGGCGCTGTTGGAGCGATTCCCATCTCGATCTGTGTCACCAATTCTGAAACTGATTGAACTGACTTTGGATCAGTTGCAAGTTCAGTGCCATTAGTGGTTTCGATAACTGATTCTTCAACACCAGGAAGTGTTGGCTGAATGCGCTCATCACGGCTGAAGATGCCAAGTTCGGCACGCTCGTCGTATGTCATGTATTCAAGTGCCAAGCGACGGAACAAGTAGTCCATGATTGATGAAGCCATACGAATGTCTGGATCATCTGTCATACCTGCAGGTTCGAAGCGCATGTTCGTGAATGCTTCAACGAAGGCACGCATTGGAACGCCGTACTGAAGGCCATATGAGATGGACTTGGCAAACGCATCCATGATGCCTGACAAGGTTGAACCCTGCTTTGACACAGTGAGGAACAACTCGCCTGGGCGACCATCTTCATATTCACCGATGTTTGCAAAACCCTTACAGTCAGCAACGCGGAACTCGAAGGTGCGTCCACGACGTGAACGTGGCAACTTCTGACGTACTGGCTGAGTAACGATCTTTTCTACAACGCGCTCAATAACGGTGGTGGCTGCTTCTGCTTTTTCAGCATCAGTTGAGTCATCATCTTTCTTTGCGGTGCTCAGTGGCTGGCCCACCTTGCAGTTGTCGCGGTAGATAGCTACTGCCTTGATGCCCAATTCCCATGACAACATGTGCAACTTCTCAATGTCTTCAACTGTTGCCTCTTCAGGCATGTTGACGGTCTTTGAAATTGCACCGGACAAGAATGGCTGCACAGCACCCATCATGCGTACGTGGCCTTCGTAATGGATGGTGTTATCACCCATTGAGCACGCAAACACGCTGAGGTGGCTTGACTCGATATGTGGGGCGCCCAAGATGGACTTGTTCACATCGATGTAAGCAACGATGTCGTCTACTTGCTGGGTGTTGTAACCCAAGCGGCGAAGCGCACGAGGAATGGTTTGGTTCACGATGCTCATTGAGCCTCCGCCAACCATCTTCTTGAACTTCACGAGACCAAGGTCAGGCTCAACACCAGTGGTGTCGCAGTCCATCATGAGTCCGATTGTGCCGGTAGGTGCAAGCACTGTGGCCTGTGAGTTACGAACGCCGTACTCTTCGCCATCGCGAACAGCTGCTTCCCATGACTCCATACCTGCGTACAGAAGATCCTCTTGTACATCTGACATGTTCAAGATTTCTCCGTGTGCATCACGATGCATACGCAATACGTTCAGCATGTACTTTTCGTTCTCAGCAAAGCCAGAGAATGGCCCCATACGGCTTGCAGTGCGAGCACTTGTTGCATAGGCATGACCAGTCATGAGTGATGTAAGAGCTGCTGCCCATGCACGACCACCATCGGAGTCGTATGCCATACCAAGAGCCATAAGCAATGCGCCAAGGTTTGCGTAACCAAGACCAAGCTGACGGAACTTGCGGCTGTTTTCGCCAATCATTTCTGTTGGGTAGTCAGCGCGACCGACAAGGATTTCCTGTGCGGTGAACATGACTTCGATTGCGTGGCGGTATGCCTCAACGTCGAAGCGGTCATTGTCATCAAGGAACTTCAACAAGTTCAACGATGACAGGTTGCATGCTGAGTTGTCGATGTGCATGTATTCAGAACATGGGTTTGAACCGTTGATACGGCCCGTTGCAGTTGCCGTGTGCCACTTGTTAATGGTGGTGTCGAATTGAAGACCAGGGTCTGCACATTCCCATGAAGCCTCTGCAATTTGGCGCCACAAATCACGTGCACGAATTGAGCGAATTGGAGTGCCGTCTGTTACTGCATTGAAGTTCCAGTCGCGGTCTTCTTTCACTGCATGCATGAACTCATCAGTAACGCGTACTGAGTTGTTTGCGTTCTGGTACTGAACACTGAATGAATCTGCACCGTCAAGGTCCATATCGAAACCAGCATCGCGAAGGACACGAGCCTTACGCTCTTCCTTCACTTTGCACCAGATGAATTCTTCAACGTCTGGGTGATCGGCGTTCAAAATAACCATCTTTGCGGCGCGACGTGTCTTGCCACCTGACTTGATTGTTCCGGCAGACGCATCGGCGCCGCGCATGAATGACACTGGGCCAGAAGCTGTGCCGCCACCTTCAAGGTGTTCTTCACTTGAACGAATCTTCGACAAGTTGATTCCTGAACCAGAACCACCCTTGAAGATTGTTCCTTCTTCGCGATACCAGTTGAGGATGGCTGACATCTTGTCCTCGACAGCAAGGATGAAGCATGCGCTTGCCTGTTGTGGGACGCCCTTAACGCCAATGTTGAACCAGACGGGGCTGTTGAACGCTGCGCGCTGTGTTACCAGGATGAACTTCAGCTCTGCACGGAATGCTTCTGCTTCTTCCTGATCTGCGAAGTAGCCGCCTTCGATTCCCCACGTGGAGATGGTGTCTGCAACGCGGTCGATGACTTGGCGAACTGAGCTCTCGCGCTCTGGGGTTCCTGGTGTTCCGCGGAAATACTTCTGGGTCACGATGTTGGTTGAGTTCAATGACCAGTCCATCGGGAATTCGACGCCCAATTGCTCGAAGGCAACTGTTCCATCACGCCAGTTGGTGATGCGTGAATCACGCACTTCCCATGCCACCTCGTCATATGGGTGCACTCCCGGTGTGGTGAAAAAACGGCCGATTCCAATAGAAAGTCGATCTGGTGCAAGTGACATGGCTACTCCTGTGTGTATGTGTTCGAAACTTGAGGTCTGAGGAGATTAGCCCACACCACTAGATGTTGTGCGTGATACCCCTCCACAGGCAGTTTTGCTACAAGTGGTTGTGAGATTACAGCACTGTAATTACCCCCTTGTCAACGACCCTCGGGAAAAACCTTGCTGAAGTACGGTTGCGGCGCCCACGAGAAGGTCCGAGACCCAAAGATCCCTGAGCCACACCGTGTGATGTGACCCTCATCCGCCCGTGAATCGCCGCCACCGACCACCCCTTGAACCTACGGGCATTGCCCTGTGGATTGGAAGTGGACAGGGGTGTGAATTTCCGATTCTTTCTGGGGAAAGCCCCTATTTTTCAGGGGATGACGCTGTGGGCTTTCTGTGCACAACGCAGTGCCCCTGTGGACAAAGTTGGCTACGCGGGCACTAATTCGACCGTGACGGGGATGCCACTGAGAATTGCGTTACCCGACAAAGGGTCCAACAGTTGATCATCCGTGAGAATGTTTGAGTTCACACCAGCTTTTTCTGAGGCTACGGCCATCTGTGTGCCTGGAACTCCGTGGCCCCACCCGTGCGGAACGCTGACAACACCTGGACGCACAGAATCAGTTACTTCAGCTGGCACAACAATCTCACCAACACGACTTGCAATGCGCAGAGGCGAACCAGTGATGACTCCAAGACGTGCAGCGTCATCTGGATGGATCTGTGCTGTACACGCAAGTGAACCTTTAGTGAGAACTTTGATGTTGTGCATCCATGAATTGTTTGACTTCAATTCACGTCGACCGACTAACAACATTTGATCAACGTTTACAGATGCAATTGAGGCTTCGAGGCGTTGCAAATCATCAATGAATACTTGTGGCGACAACTCGATAAGGCCACTCGGTGTTCGCAACATGTCAGGCAGTCGCGGCTCGAGCGCACCCAAGTCAACTCCGTGTGGATTGTCAATCAACATGTCGAGCGACAAACCATTCGGAACAGCGCCAAACGCTGAACCGTACGGCCCCGTTTGAATCACTAAATCAAGACTGCGTGCAGTTCCACGCCGACCTTTCGCATTCAGTGCATTCAATATCTCTTCTGCATCGCGACCAAAGATTGGCGAGGACGAATTAGCAACCGCAGACAACACTGCCGCATTGATTGATTGATCATCTAATGCTTCAGCATCACAATCAGCACCAAGGCCTTGGAAGATGCCGGCCATCTTTAGCAAAATGTCTGCTTCGTCTGGACTAGCAGGGTCGCGCTTCAACACAGGCTCGCTGTAGTTCGCAACGTTGCGCACTGCGTACAGATACAAACCAACGTCGTAATGATCTTTTTCTAATGATGACGGCGCAGGAAGAATTACATCTGCGTGACGCGTTGTTTCATTGACGTAAATATCAATAGACACCATGAATTCAAGTTCGGCTAACGCCGTATCTAGTTGCTTCGAATGTGGTGTCGACAACACAGGGTTTCCTGCAACTGTGACCATGCCACGAATTTGATTCTCGCCAGGAGTGAGGATTTCCTCGGCCAATGCGGCAACGGGATACTCACCCAATACTTCTGCTCTTTTGCTGACGCGACTATGACCGCGACCCATTGCAAAACCTTTGCCTTTGCCGCCTTGTCCACGCGTTGTCGCACCACCTGTTGCAGGCATAGTGAACATTGAGCCACCGCGTTTGTCGATGTTGCCTGTAAGAACATTGATTGCTTCAATCAACCACGCACATGTTGTGCCGAATTCAACTGTGTTCACACCAATGCGTCCGTACACAGCGGCAGTCTTTGCGCTTGCAAGTTCACGCGCAAGTCTCACTGTGGTTTCAGCAGGAACACCCGTTGCAACGGCGACTGCCTCGGGAGTAAACGGTGCGATCGCTGCAGCAAACTCTTCAAGCCCGTTCAGAATCGACATGATGCGCGGTTCCATCTTCACCAGGTTCTCTTTGAACATCACGTTGGCCATTGCCGCCAAGAACAAACCATCAGTCCCCGGACGTATTGAAACCCATTCATCAGATGCTTCCACCGTGCGCGTACGACGTGGGTCAACCACAACGATTTTTCCGCCGCGTTCACGAATGCGTTCCATGCGACCAGGGAAATCTGGCGCTGTGCACAAACTGCCATTAGAAGCGTGTGGGTTTGCACCCAACATCATTAGATAATCAGTGTGGTCGAGGTCTGGTACCGAGATGCTTTGCGCAGTACCGAACATGTATCCGCCAGTCACATGTTTTGGAACCTGGTCAACAGTGGAAGCACTAAACACATTGCGCGTTCCCATTGAGCGAAGCATCGTGGCGCTAAACAATTGCGGCCCCAAGTTATGTGCGTTCGGATTTCCCAAATACGCAGCAAGTGCTCCGCGTCCGTGACGTTCGATGACACCAGAAAAACCGTCAGCTACGACTTTCCATGCTTCGTCCCACGACACCTCGACATGTTTCCCATCACGCTTCACCATCGGCATCCGTAACCGGTCCGGGTCTTCGTGCAACTGCTTCAGAGTGCTGCCCTTCGGGCAAATAAAGCCATGACTGAACACGTCTTTCTGGTCGCCACGAATTCGCACGATTTGTTCTTGCGGGTTCACTGAAATCTCTAGGCCGCATGTGGCCTCACAGAGCGGGCAGGTGCGAAATACGGTGCGATTAGCGGTATCGGTCATTCCATAGATTGCCACGCCAACCACGCCCAACTCGCAGTGTTCGTACACTGTGGGCATGACGAGCCCGTTACACAGTGTGGAGATCTGCATGATCTCTACTCCAGACGGCGTCATTGACGTCAACGGGCGATCTCGACCATTGGGTGGGCCAGCAGACCAAGCGCGCCTTATTGCGTTGCGTGGAGCCGCTGCGGTCGTAATGGTGGGCGCCGGCACCGCGCGAACCGAGAACTACGGGCCACCAAGCAAACCTGGCCTGCGCATCGCCGTTGTAACAAAGACATGCGCTCTTGAATTCACATCTCCCCTCTTTTCCTCAGGGGCCGGACTGATTGCAACGACTATGTCTGCGCCAGCCCTCAGCGTGGACACTGTGCGCGCCGGCGATACCGATGTTGACATGGCGGGAATCATTGCCCAATTGCCTCACGGTGTAGTTCACGTGGAAGGCGGCCCAATGTTGAACGCTGCTTTGTTTGATGCCGATTGTGTCGATGCAATCAATCTCACAATGTCCCCACGTTTAGGTGGTTTTCGAGCACCGTCTCTTAGTCAGGCACCACATGCACTGCGACATTTCACGTGCGTTTCGCTAACGACAGATAGCGATTTTGTTTTCGCGCGATACGAAAAAGTTATGTCTGCTTAAGCAGAGCAAGTTCGCGGCGAAATGCAGCGGCGTCATCAAAGTTTTTGTACACACTTGCGAATCGCATGTATGCAACTTCGTCAAGAGCTTTCAAACGTTCAAGAACTGCATGACCGACAGTTGATGATGTGATCTCAGTTCCGGATGTCAGCGCAAGTCGCATGTCATCTTCCACTGCCTCGGCCAATGCCTCAATCGATGCCTCATCGACTGGACGTCCCTTACAAGCTGAACGCACACCAAATGTGACTTTTGCTCGGTCAAATGGTTCAGGAGAACCCGAACGTTTCATCACCAGCAACGGTGCCTCTTCCAAGCGTTCATAGGTTGTAAATCTGTAGGCGCACTCTGGGCAAGCACGACGACGCCGAATGGCCGCGCCATCATCGGCGGGGCGAGAGTCGATCACCTTGGTGTCGTCATGTGGGCATACGGGGCAATGCACTCCGCTAACTCTAAATGACTACAACTTGCCTATGTGCCATTTTGGCCATTTTTAGCAAGGAATAAAGCATTTATGGAATGCGGACGACCTGACCGGCTTCGATGCGAGCACCATTGGCGCGAACCAATTCGCGAACAAGTTCAGATATGTCGCCAGTTGGGGCGATGGTGCGAGCGATGTCCCACAATGTGTCGCCTGACTGGGCAACTACTGAACGAGGGATGATCTGATCAGCTGGAGCCGGATCAGAAGCAAATGCCCCCGAGGTGACGAGGCCAGAGGCCAATCCGAAGATAATGATCGCACCAAGGGTGCGACGGCGGCGCTGGAAGGTACGAACACTTGGCCGGCGGCGAGCAACGGCTTCTGTGCGGTATGAACCTGTGAACAAGAGTGGATCGATGGTGGTTGCCATGTGGGGATTCCTTTCGGGGTAAGGGGTTAAGGACCGTGAGGTCTATGTATTGGAAACCGTAGCGAACGGGTGTTCGATAGTTTGCCCGAACAGGTGTTCGTAGTCAAGCATCTTCCAGAACATTTGTTCTACGAACAGGTGTTTGACCTTGAGGGCGAACACCTGTACGCTCATCTCCATGTCCGAAGCACTCACACCCCGCCAACGCGAAATCCTCAACGTCATTTCCACCAGCATGCAGGAACGGGGCTACCCGCCATCCGTACGTGAAATTGGCGAGGCCGTCGGCCTTAACTCCCCCTCCACCGTGCACAACCATCTCAACACATTGCAGAAGATGGGCTTCCTTCGTCGTGACCCGACAAAGCCTCGTGCTCTCGAAGTTCGCTTCGATACCAACTCCGAAGTTGCCATGGAACGTCGTCCGTCTCGTCACGTTCCTCTTATTGGTGAAGTTGCAGCCGGTACTGGTTTGTTGGCGCAACAGAACGTTGAAGACCTCATTCCACTTCCTACAGACTTCACAGGCGAGGGCGAACTGTTTATGTTGCGCGTTCGCGGTGACTCAATGATCGACGCCGGAATTCTTGATGGGGACTTTGTTGTTGCCCGTCAACAGCAAACAGCCGACAATGGCGACATTGTTGTTGCAGGTATTCCGGGTGATGAAGCAACCGTTAAAACGTTCAAGAAGTCCGGTAACAAGATCACTCTTGTCCCAGCGAATCCAACAATGGATCCAATGGTGTTTACATCAGACGAAGTCAGCGTGTTCGGTAAAGTCGTTACCGTCATGCGACGGTTGTAACTTCACCTCGTTTATTACATTCCTAATCGTTTGGCAACAAGGTGCAATTTGGCATCTGGTTGCACCACAGCGACGCGCACATTGTGCGATCCACCTGCGCCGTAAAAATCACCGGGGCTCACTAACGCTCCGCCTTCACGTGCCAGTTTCTCTGTAAAGCTCCACGCGTCTCCCGCGTTGAACCACAAGTAAAAGCCACCGTCAGGCATTGCGATATCAATTCCTGACCACTTCGACAATGTTGTCGCCATGAATTCAAGTCGCGTGCGGTAACGATCACGTTGCACACGAACATGTTCATCGTCATCTAATGCTGCAACGCCAGCTGCTTGAGCCGGGCCGGGCAACATAAACCCGGCATGCTTACGCACCTCTTGCAAATACTCAACAATCTCAGCGTCACCTGCATAGAAGCCGACTCGCAGTCCTGCAAGGTTTGAACGCTTCGACAACGAATGCACCGCAATCACGCCCTCGAGTCCGTGCTGCAAAATAGATTGTGCCGGTGTTGCCCAAATGAATTCGGTGTAGCACTCATCAGAGAACACGGGAATGTTGTGCGTCCGGCCCCATGTGGCTGCAGCTTTCAAGTCATCAAGCGCACCGGTTGGATTGCTTGGGCTATTGATCCACAACATCAGTGCACGTTGCCTGTCATCGCCAGAGACAGAGCCCAAGTCCATACGGCCATCGGCATCAACCCCGACAGGAACCGCACGAAGCCCAGCAAGTACCGCGCCCATTTCATACGTGGGGTACGCAACGGCCGGATACAGCACTGTGTCGCGCCCAGGGCGACGAAGTTTCATGTACTGAGGAGTTGTGGCCACAAACTCTTTCGTGCCGATACAAGCACTGATACGAGAAATAGGTACATCAATTTCAAACCTGCGACCCATCCATCGGGCAATGGAACGACGTAGGGCCTCAGAACCGATTGAGGCCGGATATCCCCGCTCGGAATTTGATTGAGACAATGCTTCAATTACTGCAGGTGGTGGCGGGTCGCACGGCGTACCAATAGACAAGTCAACAATTCCGCCGTCATGTGCTGCAGCAAGTTTTTGATACGCGTCTAAACGGTCATATGGGTATGGAGGTGGCACAAAGCCAACTGTGTCGCGATCAGTCATGGATTCCTAGTTTCGCCGATTTGTTAGAGGAACAACGAACTCACGCAATCGACCTTCAGAGGCACCAGACAAGCGGGCGCGAATGCGCATTCCCTCGTCTTCGAGTTCCGACATGACAACTTCACCTTCGCGATGAATCGACGCAAGGATGTCGCCTCGGTCATACGGAACCATCAACTCGGTCACTTGCGTAATCGCCCGCATACGGTCAGCCAAGCGACGCATCATGACCTCTAGACCTTCGTTGCGCAATGCGGACACTGCAACAGCCCCTTGATGATCTTCCACCAGAGACGCTCCCCAATCGTCTAGCAAGTCGGCTTTATTGAAGACAATGAACTCGGGAACTTGGTCTGCGCCAATTTCTGCAAGAACTTCGCGAACAGCTGTGATTTGCTGCTCAGGGTGAACTGCACGTGCATCAACAACGTGCACCAACATGTCAGCTTCTGCTGCAATTTCTAATGTGCTCTTGAAGGATTCGATGAGTCCGTGGGGCAATTGACGAATGAACCCAACAGTGTCCGTAAGAAGCACTGGCTCTCCACCGGGCAACGACAAGCGCCGCGTGGTGGGGTCGAGAGTTGCAAACAATCGGTCTTCAACCAACACACCAGCACGTGTGAGTGAATTCAACAACGTTGATTTTCCGGCGTTTGTGTAGCCAACAATGACAACAGACGCAAGACCACTGCGGCCTCTGCTCTTTCGCTGCGTCTGACGCGTGTGACGCAGTGCAACTAAGTCTTGTTCCAACTTTGTAATGCGACGCATGATGCGACGACGGTCCACTTCGAGACGAGTTTCACCAGGTCCACGAGTACCAATTCCACCACCCTGCTGCGAGAGACCTGCTTTTGCACCACGACGCAAACGAGGCAATCGGTAACGCAACATGGCCAATTCGACTTGCGCTTTACCTTCAAGCGTGTGCGCGTTCTGAGCGAAGATGTCAAGAATTACTGCAGTGCGGTCGAGCGCTGTTCGCCCCAGAGCCTTTTCTAAGTTGTACTGCTGACCAGGCGATAATTCGTTATCAAATACCACGGTGTCAGCATCGAGCGCCAAACACACTTCTTTCAGCTCATCAACTTTTCCTTTGCCGATGTAAAACGTCGAATCAGGAGAATCACGACGCTGCGTTACCCGTGCAGCTTCGTCAGCACCTGCCGTATCAATTAACAATGACAGTTCGTCAAGACCTTCTTCGGTCTCGTCATCTGTTTGTCCGCCCATGGTGACACCGACCAACACAATGCGTTCCCGAAATGTGCGCTCGATAAGAGTCGCGCCGAGCGCCTCTTGGTACGGGTTACTCATGCATGAACCGTGATGCTGCCAATGAACACAGCCGGCCCAATCAGCGTGGCGCGCCGATCATCAGAAATGCGCACGCGAGCGTCTCCGCCATCCATGTGCACAACAACATGTTCCACCGAACGCGGAACTAGCCCCCACACCAAGGCCGCTTCAGCTGCAGCACACGCACCAGTTCCACACGCACGCGTGATGCCTGCACCGCGCTCGTGCACGCGCATAGTGATTGCGTTCGTTTCAGGGCCTGGCTCGATGATTTCTAAGTTGATGTGCGGCACTAGCGAACCAAGCTGCACTAGGTCTACTGCTCGAACTTCTTCAACGCCCACCACCGAGTGCGGGTTCCCAAGCGAAACGTGACGAACTGGACGAATTGGATCACATTGCAACGATGTCCAGTTGTGCGGCTCTTCAAGATCTTCCACGTAACCCATGTCAACACTGATGTGAATGGTGTCGTCATCCCATTCGCTCGTAACTACTGCTTCGCGTGAACCTGCGTCAGTTGATACCTCATACACAGTTCCGGCAACACCTTTCAACGTGAAGTGTGCAGCTTGTACCAAACAACGAATTCCGTTGCCGCTCATTTCGGCGAGACTTCCATCTGCGTTATACAAACTCATACCAAGTGTTGTGTTGTCAACAATTGTCAGCAACAACAATCCGTCTGCCCCTACGCCAGTGGAGCGCTCACACCACTTCTGTGCCAACTGCGGCCAATTCGACTGATCGCCCTGTGCCATGTCGTACACAAGAAAGTCATTGCCGAGGCCATGGTGTTTTGAAAGCGAAACGTGCATTGGCACAGACACTATTCCAATGCAGCTGCCACCACAGGGGTGACTTCTTCAATGGGGTCTTCATGCACATCAACCCATTGGATTCGGGGGTCACGGCGAAACCAGCGGTCTTGGCGAACAGCAAACTGCTGGGTGCGCAAAATAGTGGCAGCTACCGCCTCGTCTATCGACCAGCGACCTTCCAGGTGTTCAATCATTTCCTTGTACCCAAGAGCTTGCCGAGCAGTGAACGCCAGTCCGTTTGGTTCAGCCAAGAGGGCGCGAACTTCTTCAACGAGCCCTCGTTCCATCATGATGTTCACCCGTTGAGCGATTCGTGCCCGAAGTACGTCGCGGTCCCAACGCAACCCGATCAGTGTTGTTGTCGTGGGGCTGTAGGAACCAATTCCTTCGCCGAATGAACTGAACTTCTCACCACTTCCCAGACACACTTCAAGTGCACGAATAAGCCGGCGACGGTTGTTTGGATCCATCTTTGTGGTTGCTTCAGGGTCGAGCGCGAACAACTGGGCAAACATCGCCTCAGTGTCTTCGTTCGCCTCTAACTCGGCTCGAATCTCGGGGTATTCACCTGGCATGTCTAGGCCGTCAACAATGGCTGTGACATACAGACCAGTTCCACCAACAATCAATTCAGATGCGCCAGCATCAGAAATCGCCACGCGGGCAGCCGCCACGTTTTCGACATAGTGAGCCACCGTATGTCGGTCGTTAGGTTCAGCCACATCAAGACAATGATGCGGAATCAGAGCTTGGTCTGCCGCCGATGGCTTTGCAGTACCGATATCCATTCGTTTGTACACCTGCATTGAGTCCGCGATGATGACATGCACTGAGCCTTTTGGTTGTAGTGCAGCTGCAGTCATCGCTACGTCACTTTTACCGCTAGCTGTTGGCCCAAGCACAACAACTGATTTACGAATAGTCATGCAGTTATTCCGACACCACAGGTATACGAATTTTGTGGGTAGCCATTTGTAGAACCTCTACTAAGAAGCCAGTGAGGAAATGTGGTGCTGCTTTGGTGATTTCCACCGTGGTGTATGTACCAGGGCGAAGCGCAACATCAGAACTGAAATGCACCAACTTGTATTGACGAGTACGACCCGAATACACATTGGGGTTACGGCGACTAGGACCCTGCACTACAACTTCTTCAATACGGCCAACACGAGCTTCGTGCTTAATCAATGCCGAATGTTCAACAACAATCTTCAACCGGTCAAATCGATCAGACACAATGGCAGGGTCAATGAAGTGTTCCGACATGTCTGCTGCTTGCGTGCCTTCGCGTGGCGAAAAGATGTATTCAAACGTGTTGTCAAACATTGCCTCGGCAGCAATTTCTAGGGTGCACTGGAAATCCGCTTCTGTTTCCCCAGGGAACCCAACAATGATGTCGGTGGTTACAGACAGATCCGGAATCAATCGACGTGCATCAGCAAGTCGTTCCATGTAACGCGCCGCTGTGTACCCACGATGCATTAACGAAAGCACCCGATCTGAACCCGACTGAAGTGGGTAGTGCAAGTGCTCACACACTGCTGGTGTATTTGCCATGGCTTCCAAAACATCTACGCGCATATCTTTCGGATGCGGACTGACATATCGCACTCGGCGAATTCCTTCAACATCCCCTGCTGCACGGAGCAAGTCGGCAAACAGTGGCTGTACGCGACCATCTGAACCAGCTTGACGTTCCGCCAATGTGATGTCGCGTCCGTAACTATTCACATTCTGCCCAAGCAATGTCACTTCAGTGACGCCAGTAGAAGCCAACTGCGCCACTTCGCCAATGACATCAGCAAACGGTCGACTAATTTCACGGCCGCGTACTGCCGGAACGATGCAATAGGCACACGAGTTATCGCAACCTATTTGAATTGTTACCCACGCGTTATATGTGGTCTCACGACGAACTGGAAGCGCACTGGGGAACAAGGTGTAGTCATCAAGAACTGCTTCATCAAGAATCTCTGTGATTGGGCCGTGCTCTATGGAATGGTTCAACAACTCAGTTGTGCGATGCACGTTATGAGTTCCCATCACCACATCGACCCATGGAGCCTTTTCCGCTACGACATCTTTGTCTTTCTGCGACAGGCACCCGCCGATCACAATACGGCGTCCCTCTTTTGCGGCCTTCCACTTACGCAGATGACCAAGCGTTCCGTACAGCTTGTTGTCAGCGTTTTCACGAATACAACAGGTGTTCAGAACAACGACATCGGCCTCATCATCGGTTTCGACCCGCTCCATGCCATCAGCTTCAAGAAGGCCCGAAATGCGCTCTGAGTCGTGCGCGTTCATCTGGCACCCAAACGTGTGCACTACATATGAAGTTGGCTGTACTCCGGTCACGCCACGAAGGCTACCGAGAACGACTCAGCACTAAGCCTTTGCCACCGTGGAAGAGGCGTAGACCCATTTCCCAGCCTTCTTGGCCTGCAACATCACAGATAAGCGTTGGCCTTTACTTGATTTAGCCGAAAGAGCTGTGACCACTGATTTTGACTTACGAATCACGGCGGCTGCAGTGATCTTCTTACTTCCCGAACCGACTTTTGAGGCAATTGAACTAACAACTACACGGCATGAATACTTTGCACATGCAGCGGCTGAAACTTTCAGTGTGATCATTGCTTTAGAACCGACTCGCTTAGTGGTGATCTTTGCCGAAGTTTTCGACTTCACAGCAAATGTTGCAGGCGCCACAGAAGAACCAAATGCACGGACACCAGAAGTTGATACCGCTGCCACAAAACGAATATCAGGAATAGTTACCAACCAACCATCAATGCCCTGTGCGTCCGCTGTCCAACGCGTCCACGTAATTGCACCCTGCGTACCGCCATCAGTTCGTGCCAAATTCAGCGCACCAGTTTGAAATTCAGCGCTTGCCACAACTTCAGGCGTAGCCCCATAGAAGTTCAACAACGATGCGTCAGAGAGCACTGCACTTAGTGAGGCCGCATTTGGTGTTCCATCACTCCATGTTTGAGGAGCAGATACGCCGTATGTCATCTGTGGTGTTTCTCCGGGCTGCACCATCAGAGATCCCATATACGAACGAGTGCTACTGAAGAGAGCACCAGTAAAGATTTCATCGAGAGTGTTATCCAAGCTCAAAGTCAGACTTGCAGACAATGTCTCATGGGTGTTCTGCGAATAGGAACAAGCCTGAACAGGTACTTGCGAGCAACCAACTTGCTGTGTCCCCTGCATTACAACAGGTGTCAAAGTGGGTTTAATTCGAAGACGTACTGTCGCTGCATCTGTTCCCAGATTTGCCGTATTCCAATACGTCGGCACACCACTTGCCCAACTCCAACGAAGAGTACGCCCCAATGTGTTGAGATTCAGAGTGATATCAAATTCAGTGTCCGCCGTAACAGGTGTTAGCAAATTGTTAGCCACACTGAAATCCGAACCCAATTGGCCTGGCTGTATTTGGTATCCCACGGTGACGCCAATGCGATTCGGTGTTGAGTAGCAGACACCTTGTGCAGGAGATTGACCAGTGCGGCACAAGTTTGAAGGAGAGATTGCAACCGCGATTCGACCCGTTGGCACATTTGTTTCTGCAGATGCAGTGCCATTGGTAATCACGGGCGTTGATACTCCACCGTTGATGACCGACAAGGCCGTCACGTATGGTCTCGCTGCAACTCCACCCGTCATGTTTACCCAAGTGGCATTTTGTGTCGATGCAGCATCAAGTTGAGACTGATCTGGCATACCGGTGTTCGGTGGTGACGCTGCGCTGACGTGTGACGCACTGACTAAAAGCGAACCAAGAACTGTTGCTGTGATTAATAGACGCTTCATGGGTGACCATGCCTTTATTGAAGAATTATCTACAAGGTAACACGCCGAAATGAAGACTTAAACAACCCCTTTGGCCTAAAAAAGTTAGGCAAAGAATCCCAAAGGGCCGAGCCCCTGGGAGAGGACTCGGCCCTTGTGAGAAAGCGGCAGCTCGGTTGTGCGAAGAGCTAATCGAGTTCGATTGGCTCTTCGTCTTTGGCAGAGAACTCCGCGTCTTCTTGACCATTGAGACCGGCGATGGCACGGATTTTTTGTTCCATGTCCATCATGATCTCAGGATGATCATGCAAGAAGTTCTTTGCGTTCTCACGTCCCTGGCCCATTTGCTCACCTTCATAGGTGAACCATGCGCCGGACTTCTTAGCAATTGCCATTTCGACTGCAAGGTCGAGCAATGCACCTTCGCGGCTGATGCCGTGACCGTACATGATGTCGAACTCGGCCTGACGGAATGGCGGTGCAACTTTGTTCTTCACAACTTTGACGCGAGTACGTGAACCCACGACCTCGGCACCATCTTTGATTGATTCGATACGACGAATGTCAAGGCGAACTGATGAATAGAACTTGAGTGCGCGACCACCAGGAGTTGTTTCGGGAGATCCGAACATAACGCCAATCTTTTCGCGCAACTGGTTGATGAAAATACACACAGTGTTTGACTTATTGAGGTTGGCAGTGAGCTTGCGCAATGCCTGACTCATAAGACGAGCCTGGAGACCCATGTGGCTGTCGCCCATGTCGCCTTCAATTTCGGCACGTGGTGTAAGTGCAGCAACTGAGTCGATAACAACGACGTCAAGTGCACCAGAGCGAATAAGCATGTCGACAATTTCGAGAGCTTGCTCACCGGTGTCTGGCTGTGAGATCAACAACTGATCAATGTCAACGCCAATGGCTTTTGCGTACACAGGGTCCATTGCGTGCTCAGCGTCGATGTAGGCACAGATGCCGCCATTGCGCTGGGCCTCTGCAACAACGTGCATGGCAAGAGTTGACTTACCCGAGGATTCTGGTCCGTAGATTTCGACAACACGGCCACGTGGCAAACCGCCAACCCCGAGGGCAAGGTCAAGTGGCAATGCTCCGGTCGGAATCGACTGGATGGTCATCGAGCTCTTTTCCCCCATGCGCATGATGGAGCCTTTTCCGTATTGCTTATCGATCTGGGCGAGAGCCGCATCAAGGGCCTTATCGCGTTCTGGTGTTGGAGTGGTCATCTGACTGCCTTTCGGGTTTTCCACTAGCGGTTGCTTATGGAATGTTGGACTGTACGTAATGGGTGTGTTCGAACAACAACACTGTAACTACGAACACCTGTTCGGTCAAGCATTGTCACCCGATTTCATGTGTACGGGCCAATCCCCTATTTGGCAAGGGCGCAACACCCCCGGAATTGGCTAGGCCGAGGCGCGATTATCAAGCCACGCTTGGGCTTGAGCGAAATCTTCGGCTGAGGGAGCACGGAACGTGATGTCAACAGCGAACCAGATTGTGTAGGTCAACGGGTACCCAAGACTCGGGACAAAGACGGCCAATGATCCCGCGATCAGCAACAGAGGCACGAGAGGCACCCCGGTTGCAACCGAGATAATCATCCAGGCAATGATTGAACCAAAAGTCATGAAGACACCCATGGTGGCTGCGCCTAATTCGAAACCTTCGTAGCCGCGTTCGCGACTGAGACCGCATGTTTGGCAGTTGTCAGCTTTTGTATACCACGACGTAAAGAATCCACCTTTGCCACCGCACCATGCGCACTGGCGAAAAAGACCTCGCAGAAGTTTCTTCGGTAGTCCTGGTGCTGTCTGACTATGCAGTGAGTTCGTCAACAAATTCTCCGAAAATAGTGGCGTATTGAAGAGCTTCTTCTTCGGTGTGCATGACAGAGACTAGCCATTGCTCATCAAGTCCTGGAGGAAGGATGATGCCGCGGTTAATACCGTGAATCCATTGCGCATATGCGATATCAAAGTCTGTTGCTTTGTAATCGCGATAGTTCTTTACAGCGTCTGTTGACCAGGTGATGCAGCCTTTGGCGCCGAACTGAACAGTGTGCGCTGGCAAACCTGCGTTGTCGATGATGGAACCACACGCTTCAACCAAGAGCGCGTTACGCGCCACCGTTGCAGCAGTTACCTCTTGTGTGCAGACATCAGCAAGAACAGTTTTTGCAACAGCCATAACAAGTGGGTTTCCGTTATACGTACCCACATGAACGACTTTGCCGCCTTCAATCTGACCCATACATTCAAGCGTTCCGCCAAATGCACCAACGGGTAAACCGCCACCGATGCTTTTCGCTAAGCAAACCATGTCTGGTTGCACATCAAGTGCTCCTGTTGCTCCGTTCCAACCAGCAGTAATACCGGTCTTCACTTCATCAAAAATCAACATGGTTCCGTGCTCGCGCGTGATGCGACGAACGTCTTCCAAATATCCAGGTTGCGGCAAGCAAATACCAATGTTTTCCATCACTGGTTCAACAATGAAACATGCAACATCGTTTCTCGACAATGCGCGCTCTAAAGCCTCAGCATCATTGAACGGAATCACGATTGTGTCACGAACCACAGAATCAGTAACACCAGCACTTGACGGCACAGACAACGGATTATCTGCAGGTCCTGCGAAACGAAGATCAGGCTTCTGCGACACCATGACAACGTCATGATGTCCGTGATATCCGCCTTCAACTTTGACAATCTTGTCGCGACCAGTCACACCTCGCGCAACGCGAATGGCGTCCATGGTGGACTCAGTTCCGGAGTTTGTGAATCGCCACAAAGGCAAACCAAAACGATCGCGCAATAGTTCTGCAACGTCTGCAGTTATCTCAGCTGGTGAAACAAACAATGTTCCACTGTCGAGTTGCGTCTCGATTGTCTTACGAACAAGTGGGTTCACATGACCAGAAAAGAGCGCACCAAAGCCCATACTGAAGTCAATAAGTTTGTTTCCATCTACGTCAGTCATCCAGGCACCCTGTGCCTTGGCGATCACGATTGGATGTGGGTCATACGCCTGCAAACTTGATGGCACACCGAGGGGAAGCACCTTCTTTGCCCTCGCGTTGGCCGCCTGGGAACCAGGCGTTTTTTCGACGTATGTACGCAACTCACGCTGCGTAATTTGCTTGGCTCTGTCTGCCAAGTTGTGGTGCAACGTGGGATTCGTTGCTGACATTGGTATCACCCCGATTAGCGGTTGTACCCATACTACTCACCTTTACGAGGGGTAGCGAGAAATCCTTGTTTCTCTAATGAAGTTGGGACTTTGCTCTCCACATGGCACACTTGGTACACGCATGGTGGGCGTAGCTCAGTTGGTTAGAGCGCTAGGTTGTGGTCCTAGAGGCCGGGGGTTCGAATCCCCTCGTTCACCCCAAATCGTGGGCCGGTATCAATTCTGATACCGGTGGCACGAATTCCTCATTGGGGAACACATGGCCTTGTCGCCTAGTGTTGAACCTCGTAACGCGCCTTTAGCTCAGCTGGTAGAGCAACGGACTCTTAATCCGCAGGTCCTGGGTTCGATCCCCAGAGGGCGCACTACTTTTTCGTCGTACCCCTTGTATCAACTACTTCCAGTTGGCGCTTGTGAGGTGCCAGCCAGCACATAACGGACACCGATAAACACGACGTTCCGCTCTCGTAGCTTTTCTTGCTGCGCTCTGCGTGTCCGCCAAGGCGATCATTGCATCGATTTCAGTTGCGTATCTGTTCTTGTCCGATGGACACATTCCCACAGTCCGAGCACCTTGACGTCGCCGTTGTTGCGCTCTTTGAGTTCGGGAATTACGACGTGCCTTAGCCATCAGTAGCAACGTAACTCAAACAGAATTAAACGAAACCTCTAGTCGTGTATTGAACCGTCAGGCATTGTTGCGCCACGCAGCAATGCGCCAGACAAGTTTGCAGCAGACAAGTTTGCAGCAGACAAGTTTGCACCCCGCAGATTTGCTCCAGCACCTCTAAAGGCCCCAAAACCGGAATTCGCAGGTGCCCCAGCGGACAGGTTTGCACCAGACAGGTTTGCACCAGACAAGTTTGCACCAGACAAGTTTGATGATGACAAATTAACACCAGACAAGTTTGCACCAGACAGGATTGTGTGACGCAGTTTTGTATCAGTCAGGTTTGCACCAGACAAGTTTGCACCAGACAAGTTTGCACTGTCGAGCTTTGCTCCTTGAAGGATTGCACTAGTCAGGTCTGCGTCCATCATGTTTGCGCGTTCCATGTTTGCGCGTTCCAAGTTTGCCTGACGAAGACTTGCTTCACTCAGGTCTGCAGTAAAAAGGTAGGTGAGCATCAGGTTTGCACCACGTAGGTTTGCACCGCCCAGATTTACGCCTTCACAGTTTGCAGTAAACAGATTTGCTTCAGCTAGGTTCGCGCCATCAAGGTTTGCACCTTCCATTTGAACACCAGACAAGTCTGTACTTCCCAGTTCTGCGTACTGAAGCGATGCGCCACGCAAGAGTGCCCCTCTCAAGTTTGCACCAGTCAGATCTGCGTCATACAGGCTTACACCAGTCAGGTTTGCATAAGTGAGGTCTGAACCATACAGGTCTGCACCACCCAAGTCTGCCCCACCCAAGTCTGCCCCTGACAGGTTTGCCCCTGGTTCGATCTTGTATCCGTTTACTTCCATCACCACAAACTAAACCACCAACAACAGTGCCGCGTCACGAACTAGTCGTGAATTGAACCGTCAGGCATTATTGCGCCAGACAGGTTCGCGCCTGTCAGGTTTGCATGACTCAGGTTTGCACGACTCAGGTTTGCACGACTCAGGTTTGCACCAGTCAGGTTTGCACCAGTCAGGTTTGCAAAACCTAGGTGTGCATTAGTCAGATCTGCATTACACAGGTTTGCACGACTGAGGTTTGCAGAACGCAAGATTACACTCCTCAACTTTGCACCTAACATGTCTGCACCAGACATGTTTACGCTGTCACCTGTTGCGGTATTAAAGATTACATAACGCAGGTTTGCACCAGACAGGTTTGCTGTAGTCAGGTCTGCACCAGTCAGGTCAGTGTCGTTTTTTTCTTCGGCGAAGAGTCTTCCACCACCAAAACTCGACACGGGTTTGCTGCGCCCCACGAAAGCACCGTTGAGGTTTGCTCCAGTCAGGTTTGCACCAGCAAGTTTTGCTCGAAACAGGTATGCACCACGCAGGTCTGCCTCATAAAGGTCTGCATTACGCAGGTCTGCACCAGGCAAGTTTGCACCTGGTTCGATCTGGTAGCCGTTTACTTCCATCACCACAAACTAAACCACAGCAGCAGGGAAGTATCACGGACTAGTCGTGTATTGAACCGTCAGGCATCGTTGCACCAGACAGGTTCACCCCGGTCAGGTTCGCATCAGTCAGGTTTGCATCTTGCAGGTTTACACCAACCAAAATTACTCCTTCATCCCAAATATGCTCGTAAGCCCCCAGATTTGCGCCAGTCAGATTCGCGCCAGTCAGGTTTGCCCCTGCCAGGTTTGCCCCCTCCAAATCTGCATCAGTCAGATCTACATAGGCCAAGTTTGCACCACTCAGGTTTGAAATTGACAGACTTCCATCCTTTAGGTTCTGTCCTTGCAGGTTGGCACCGGCGAGGTTTGCACCAAACAGTTCAATCTCAGTTAGGTCTACGGCTTGCAGGTTGGTACCTGTGAGGTCTGTATCCCACAGGTTTGCATCTGTGAGGTTTGCACTAGTCATGTTCGCACTAGACAGGCACGCACCGGTCAGGTCAGCACCACCCAAGTCTGCGAACTTTAGGTTTGCATAAGTTAGGTTTGCACCTGCCAAATTTGCACTAGCCAAATTTGCACCAGTCAGATCTGCACCGGACAAGTTTGCGCCACTCAGATCTGCACCGGACAAGTTTGCGCCACTCAGATCTGCTCCACTCAGGTCTGCGCGCTTCTTGATCTGGTAACCGTTTACTTCCATCACCACAAACTAAACCATTGCTGGCAACGAGACGTCAAGATCTACTCGTATATTGACCCGAATGGCATGATTACTCTATGAGGGCTCTGGTCGTCAAGAGGCTCAAGAAATTTTTTGAGACGCTCAAGTGTTCGCGTCGAAAGTCCGTTTCTTGGACCTACCGATATGACAAAGAGGTCATCTTCAGTGACGACTGAATTTTCCAACTCGGCCAATGCGTGGCGCAAAATTGCCTGAGCCTCTTCTATTGTTCTCTCTGGCCTCTTCTCTAACTTGTCATCGGTACTCATGACTGCATACCTCCTGTATTCCCTAGCTGAAGTTCCACAAATCGAGATGCTTTTGTCATATCTTCACCTGCCGCAATTTTTCAATACATACATTCATGGCATCCCACAGCTCTTCATTAGCCGAAGTGTCGTCAAAGTTGGTCTCCTCTAAAACGAAATCACGCCTCTGGGTAGCGAACTTCGTAGCCGAACAGAAACCGTTAAAGGTGAGAGTTTCAACAAGCACAATAGGGCGACGCTCGGGATGTTCGGACGGACGCACATCTATTTCACCCGTTTCAGGATTTCGTGGCGCCGACCAAACTAATGTGTGGACAGCAATACCAATAATGCTGTGATTTTCGGGGAACTCGCAGGTTTCTAAAAGTTCCAACACATCTCGGCTGCGTCCGATTTCTACCGTTCCACCATCAGTCGTGACTCCGTAAAGGACTGCCTGTTCGAGTTTCATTGGACTGTCGAGAATGATGTTTTCGGTGACGGTCTTTTCGATCGGCACTAGCAATCTGCGACTTCCAATTTCGCATTGTGAGTGTCAAGGCTTAAATGACACCAGTTAGGCATTAAGGCTTCCGTTTTAATCTCGTCTGCACCGGTGATGAACTGATCACCAAAGATACGGATCCACTTGTCCAGTATGAAGTTCTCGGCATACCGGGTTTCATTCTCAGGGGTGAGGTCGGATTTGATATCCATTTCCTCAGACAGTTTCATTGCGCCCCATGTCGCAACAGTTGTATAAGTCGTCATTACTAAAGTCATTATGGCTTACTAAGAATAAATCAACAACCCTGATGCACCCCACAAATACTGTCGCTCATAACCAACCATGAGGTAGACCCTTGGCTACGGATGTTTAAAATGAGCAGCAATCATTTTGTTTCTGATTGTTTTCCCAGCGCTCACATTCATAGTGCTCGTAGCGATGCTCATGTTCGTTGCCGGTGGCGACTGCCGGTCTCGGGCCTTCGCTGTTGAGATCATCCGCTAAGGGTTAGTGTGGCGGTTATGGCAATTCTTGAAGTAGAAACATTCACCCTGGCAGCAGGCATTGACGCCGTTGCGTTCCGGGCTCTTGATGAACAGATGCAGGAGTGGTGCTACGTAAATCGTCCAGGTCTTGCACGACGCACCACCGCTCGCGCAGAAAACGGCACGTATGCCGTGATCACTCTGTTTGGCGAAGCCTCACAAGCTGACAGCACGTACTACAGAAATACTGATGCTGTTGTTTCTGCTTGGAGTGCTGCAATTACTGAATCAAGCCGCAGTGTTGCGGTGTATTCATTGCTGTAATTACTGCTGCACCAACGTAATTGGGTTGCCTTCAGGGTCTTCAATACCTGCAATCAACGCACGACCAGGAATCTGAAACGGTTCCGATGTCAACTTCCCACCCAGTGACACTGCCATCGCGCGAGACGCTTCAACGTTCTTTACCTGAATAAAGAGCGTGACCCCACCACGAGTGCCTTGACTCATGTGGCCACCAATGCCATTTTCTGGGCCACCAATGCCTGTAGGAATCTGGCGAAGGAAACCTTCACTGATATCCCAATTAAACATCTGGCGATAAAACGGTTCGAGCACATCAATATTCAGTGCTTCAATCTGAAAATACACAACTGGGCGTGCCCATTCGTTCGTCATTTTGTTCCTACTTCCAACCGAGCATCTCAGAAATCTGAGAAGCCAAACCAATTTCCGTGAAGGTCATGTTACGCAAATCATCTCTGTCAGCTTGAGTCGCACCCATCCACTGACTATGCGTTGTCTCCATTGTGATCAATGTCAGCACATTAAGTGCGGTAGCACGGGCAGCACGTGGCGGAATTTCACGTAACTCCATCATTGCTTGAACTGCATCAAGAATCTTTTTCATGTCAGCAGAATGAATTTCCGGCGAGAAACCATGGAGTACCAATTCACTCACCACTAAAGCACGCTTCTGAAAGACACCGATAGATGGGCCGTAAGCCGTCAGAAATACAATGGGATCCGCCGGATCATTTTTTAGTGTCTCAACGTTCGCGCGCAACCCTTCAATCATCTGCACAGCCAGTGTGTGCGCCACTTCAGATAACAAGTCCAGTCGTGATCCGAAATAACGATGGACCAACACATGCCCACTTGCTAAGCCAGCTTTCTCTGCAATGAGGTCAACTAAAAGTTCATTCATTGGTGTTGTGTCGAGAAGGGAAATAACCGCCTGAACTAAGCGCTCACTAGCCTCTTCGCGCCCCACTCGAACTGGCTTCGGTTTGGTCTTCTTAGCCATGACTTCTAACTGTACGCCCCATTACGGACCCCCTTCTCAACACTTGACTTTCTAACGTCAAATTTGTAAGGTCGAACTACATTCAGTGTAATACAACATCACATTGAATCTTCTGGAGGTTCTATGTCATTTATTACGAAACCCCGCATTGCTTCACTGGCTACAGCAATTCTATTCGTAGGTGGATTCTTCGTAACTTCGAATTCATCGTTGGTGCAAGCTGTTGGAGAAGTTGAACAAACTGCGAAAGGCTCCATCACAACCGGAAGAACATCAAGCTGTGCAATCACATCTACCGGTGGACTTAAGTGCTGGGGCAACAACACCAACTTCCAGTTAGGCGATGGAACATCCGTAGAAAAATTGACACCAACTGATGTTCCAAGTCTTGCTTCAGGAGTCGCTGCAGTTGACCTTGGTGGCAATTATGGCGGCTGTGCACTTCTGACAACAGGAGGAGTCAAGTGTTGGGGTTCTCGATACACAGGCGGGGCCACAGATTCATCAAGCGTGCCCATTGATGTCATTGGTCTCACTAGCGGGGTAAGGAAGATAACTGTCGGGGACCAAGGAGCGTGTGCAATCACAACTACCGGCACAGCTAAATGTTGGGGCTGGAACGGTGGTCACGGTCGTTTCGGACTTGGCAACACGGCTGACCAAAGTAGAGCTGTCGACATTCCTGGCTTAGGTTCAGGAGTACAAGACGTTGCAGTCGGCGCAGGAGTTGCATGTTTTGTCACATCTATTGGTGCAGTCAAATGTGCTGGACAGTTCACATGGTCTTGGGATCGATGGTGGTCTTATGCGCCTACGTACACCAACTATGGAACTTCACTTACTGAAATTCCCACCCTCTCAAGCGATGTTGTCAAAGTCTCAATTGCCTACCGCCATGCATGTGCTCTTACATCCGGTGGAGCGGTTAAGTGTTGGGGACTTGAATATCTCGGAGATGGCACAAACACCGACAACTCGGGTGTACCCGTTGATGTTGTTGGGCTCGGAAGCGGAGTGAAAGACATCGCGACAGCTAGTGGCGCAACTTGTGCAATCACCGAGACCAACCAAATCAAATGTTGGGGGGCAAACTCCAACGGCGCTCTCGGCAATAACAACACTGGCCCAAACCCTGCTCTCTCTCCTACGCCGGTGACCGGCATCACGAATGCAGTGGCAATTACTGGAGACCTCTGGAGCCCTGGCTTTTGCGCACTTCTTTCAACTGGTGTCATGAAGTGTTGGGGCAGGCAAGACCTAGGCGGCAATTGGGGAGATGGAACAAAGATTGATCGACCTCTTCCTATTGAGGTAGCAGCACTCTCTACGAATGTGGGTCCAACAACGACTACGACAACAACAACGACGACAACAACAACGACGACAACCACGACGACAACCACGACAACAGTTCCGCGAACAACCACAACCACTGCAACGGTTGCACCAACGACCACATTGTCCGAACCACGAACCGTAACTATCGAGATTCAAGCCCCTGTAACCACTGTTGCGACAGGACAAGCATCCATCGCCACCATTGCCCCGAATTCTTCTGCGCTACCAAATGCTCAACAGAATCGAACCAAGCCGGCAACCAGCACAACGGCTGCTCCAATTCAACCCACAGAAAGTACGACCACGACATCAGTTGCGGTTGCACGACAGGGAAATTCAACATCCCCTGCTCCTGTCATTCCTCAGGTAGAACCTGGCGATGGCGCACTCTCAATTGACGGCACTCCCTTGACGCCAAACATCACCC
>CAMDLK010000007.1 GCA_945901725.1 Bifidobacterium breve
GCATCTGGCGTGATGGCTGCTTTATTTGACCGTGAGCGAACAGGAAAAGGGCGCGTAGTCTCCACCAGTTTGTTGCGAACAGGTATCTACACCATCGGCTGGGATTTTGGCGTGTACTTGCGTTACGGAAAACGACAAAGCACGCGTCCGCGTCACCGCAACCCTGCACCGCAAGTGAATTGTTATCGCTGTGCTGATGGTCGTGCTTTTTGGTTACTTGGCCTTGAAGCAGACCGTCACTGGCCGGGGTTTTTGAAAGCGATTGATCGTCAAGATTTGGCTGCGGTTGAAAACTTCAAGAATGCGCGAACTCGCGCTGTGAATGCAGAAGAAATCATTGGGGTTCTCGATGCGCACTTTGCAACTCAGGACTACGCATATTGGACCTCTCGGTTTGATGCAGAAGATGTGTGGTGGGCGCCTCTTAACTCAATCCCTGATGCAATCAATGATCCGCAAGTCATAGCGTCGGGAGCATTCATAGATATGACTCCGCAACCTGGCGAGGCGCCGTACCGCGCAGTGAATTCACCTGTTGACTTCGATGGCTACACCCCAACGTATGGGCCGGTGCCAAACCTCGGCCAACACGAACCGAAGTGGTGACACCATGACCGCTAGCCGTTTAGACATCGTGACATTGAATACTCCTCGTACCGATCAGTTGTCGAAATTCTGGGCTTACCTTCTGGGATTGCAAGAGATTGAACGCGAAGATGGCGATAGGTGGATACTTCTTGGGAACCCAAACGGGGGACGCACTATTGGTTTCCAGCGTGGCGACCATGTCGATGGTTCGATGCACATAGACCTGTCGTGTTCGACAGATGATTTTACGAATGAGCGTGAACGCATTTTGCATTTGGGAGCGATTGAAACCAGACCAATGCGCAGTGAGCCGTATGGCCTTATTGCAAACTTCGCTGACCCAGATGGCAACTTGTTTGACCTCTGCGCGTATTTCTCTGCCGATTAAAACTGCAGTCAGCGTGGATCGCGACCCCATATTGCATGCAAAATTGCATCGGTGTATTCAGGTCGGCACACAAAGAAATCTGGAAGCCACGTATCTGGCGTGTTGTATTCAAGAGGGGAGCCATCAATGCGGCTCACGTGGAGACCAGCAGCAATTGCAACAGCAGCGGGTGCGGCAGAATCCCATTGGTACATTCCGCCATCGTGGACGTAGATATCTGCTTCGCCCATAAGGATTGACATTGCTTTTGCACCTGCACTGCCTAATCGAAATGCATCGCAATCAAGATGTTCGTTGACGAGCACCGCTGCATAGGGCGCACGATTACGTGAGGTAACAAGGCGTGGCTTTTTGCCTACTTTCGGAGGCACGACAACTGCAGGGTCGGTTCCAAACACGGCGTCGATACTGGGAAGAGACACTGCCCCAGCAGTTAGTGCATCGCGTTCCCACAGGGCAATGTGTACGGCCCAGTCAGCGCGACCTTCGCCGTATTCGTTGGTGCCATCAAGTGGGTCAACAATCCACACGCGATCAGACGAAAGTCGACGGCGGTCATCTGCGCCTTCTTCGGAAAGAACTGCGTCGCCAGGGCGCACTGCAGTGAATGCTTCCATGAGAAAGTTATGAGCAAGTAAGTCGCCAGAGTCTTTCAATTGCCACTGCGTCGTGCCGCGTTCAATAGTTACTTCACGATGTGTTACCAATAGTTGGCCAGTTACTCGAGCAAGTTCAATTGCAAATTCGTGGTCGCTTAATGAAGTCCACGAATCAAAAAGTTCTGCGTTGGTCACTGCTCGCCGCGAGACAAATTAAGAGCATCACGCACCAATGACCGAACTTCGACTTCATCGGCACCGGCCTCAACAAGTTTGCGGATACGCAGCTCTACTCGTTCTGCTTCGATTTCATTAAAGACATCGAGACGTTTGGTTGAAGTTGTGGCGGTAACGGCGATGAGAATGATTGCTGCGATGGCGGTGATCATTCCGAACGTCAATACCCATCCTTCATTGTTTCCACGAATGGACGACACGATGATTGCGGGCAAGCCTCCTAAGAAAGCACCAAAGCACAATGTTCGAATCAAACGCAACGACATGTGATTACCGAGAAAGTGGCTTGTATTTGATGCGGTGAGGCTGATCGGCGGCTGAACCAAGTTCTTTATGGCGCCATGATTCGTATTCAGAGAAGTTTCCTTCGAACCAGCGCACTTGGCTATCTCCCTCGAATGCAAGAACGTGTGTGGCGATGCGGTCAAGGAACCAGCGATCGTGACTGATGACTACGGCGCAACCAGGGAACTGATCGAGAGCATCTTCCAATGCGCGCAATGTGTCAACGTCGAGGTCGTTTGTTGGTTCGTCGAGTAGCAATACGTTTCCACCGCGCTTAAGGACCTTTGCCAAGTGAACGCGGTTACGTTCACCACCTGAAAGATCACCCACAAGTTTCTGTTGGTCTGCGCCTTTGAAGTTGAAACTTGCCACATACGCACGACCATGAATTTCACGACCGCCCACTTTCATGTGCTCAACGCCTTCTGTGATTTCTTCATACACAGACTTCGCTGGGTCAAGTGAATCGCGATTCTGGTCGACGTAACTGAGTTGAACCGTGTCGCCAACAGTGACAGTTCCAGAATCTGGCGCTTCTTGGCCGGTGAGCATGCTGAACAACGTTGTCTTACCAGCACCGTTCGGCCCGATGATGCCGACAATGCCAGCAGGGGGCAAGGAGAACGAGAGGTTCTCAATAAGCAAACGATCGCCAAACCCTTTGGTGAGGTTTTCGACGTTAATGACATTGTCACCAAGTCGTGGTCCGGCAGGGATTGCGATTTCTAATTTGTCAGGGCCACGTTCTGCGGCCATTGCTTCTGCGTGCAACTTGTCATACGCAGCAAGACGAGCTTTACCTTTTGCTTGACGAGCCTTAGGTGACATCTTCACCCACTCAAGTTCGCGCTGCAATGTACGTGTGCGCGTGTCGCTCAGTTTTTCTTCGCCTTCAAGACGAGTCTGCTTTTGCTCTAGCCATGAGGTGTAGTTGCCTTCGAATGGGAAACCACGGCCACGGTCGAGTTCAAGAATCCAACTTGCGACGTTGTCTAAGAAGTAGCGGTCGTGCGTAATAGCAACAACTGTGCCTGGGTATTCCTTCAAGAAACGCTCGAGCCAGTCAACGCTCTCTGCGTCAAGGTGGTTAGTAGGTTCGTCGAGAAGAAGTAGATCGGGGCGTGACAGCAACAAACGGCACAATGCGACACGGCGCTTTTCACCACCAGACAGTTTGGAGACATCAGCGTCGTTTGGTGGGCAACGCAATGCATCCATGGCGATTTCCACGTTGCGGTCAAGGCTCCATGCATCGGCTGCTTCGATCTTTGCTTCAAGATCTGCCTGCAGTGCGCCCACTTTGTCGTAGTCGGCGTCTGGGTCTCCCCACATGGCCATGACTTCGTCGTATTTAACAAGGAGGTCTCGGATGGGGGCTACGCCGTCCATCACATTGCCGAGAACGTCCTTAGTCATATCTAGTTGCGGCTCTTGCTCGAGGAGGCCCACGGTGAATCCGGGGGTGAGGCGGGCTTCGCCGGTGTACCCATCGTCTCGGCCGGCCATGATTCGCAACAAACTGGACTTACCACTGCCGTTTGAGCCGATAACGCCGATTTTGGCCCCTGGATAGAAGGAAAGGGAGATGTTCTCGAGGATGGTGCGGTCTGGTGGGTAAAACCGAGCCAACTTGTAACAGGTATAGATGAACTCGTGTGCCATGGTTCTATGAGGTTAGTTCGGCGGTGGCTAGTTCCGCCTGTCCACCCCTTTGGGCTGTTACCTTAGAGGGTTGTCCACAGTCTGGACACCTAGAAAAGGGAAATTTCATGACCGCAGCTTCGTTGTTTGATCAATATGCAATCGGAAACTTTTGGCTCCGATACCTGCATGTCCTTGCCGGAATCACTTGGATCGGTCTGCTGTACTACTTCAACTTCGTTCAGGTGCCAGGCCTCGCTGCCTATGGCGACGAAGGCAAAGCGCGCAACTTAACAATCACTCACATTGCCACTCGTGCATTGTGGTGGTTCCGTTGGGCATCAATCGCAACACTTGCGACCGGACTTCTCATTGTTGGTGTGCTTCCTGACTATATGCAGGACTTCATGAATCATGCAGGTTCAGATCCAGCGAATGCCAAGAATGCCGTCATTTCAGTTGGAATGATTTTGGGAATCTTGATGGCCGCCAATGTATGGATGATCATTTGGAAGAATCAAAAAGTTGTCATTGCAAATGCAGCCAATGTTCTTGCTGGTGGCGAAGCTAATCCAGATGCTGCAACATGTGGTCGTAAGGCCCTTCTCGCGTCACGCCAGAACATGGTGTTCTCAGTGTCCATGTTGTTTTACATGGTTGGTGCAGCTCACTATTATTCAGAAGCATTTACAGCAACAACAGGCAATGCCTACACATTTATGTTCATTTCGCTTGCAATCATTGCATTGCTTGAATTGAATGCAGTCGGAATTTTCGGAGGCATCAAGGCTGGCAACAAGATGTTGTGGCCATACGAGAGCCACAAGAATGCAATCATCTCATCGGTGGTCTTGTGGGTTGTCTTCTTCGGTCTCTCCGTAGTTTTCATGGGCTAACAACTTCTTCATGTAAAAGGGCCGCCCCATTGGGGCGGCCCTTTTGCGTTCTGAGAACTCGGTCTCTATTCGACTGTAAGAGTTGCCTTCATGTTGCTGTGACCAGGCACATCACAGATGATTGTGTATGTGCCAGCATCCAATGTCACAGGACCTGAGTCGACGTCACCGTTTTTGGCGACGACCAATTTGAAGTTCGGAACCTTGGTGTCACCTTTAGCAAGGATGAGTGTGTGACGAATTGAGTCTTCGTTTGAGTAACCCAACACCACTGACCCGGCGGTGACGGGGCCGTACGACTCAGCGTCAAAGCGAAGGCCCGATACGGCGGTGACAACGAGGGCGCCAGTTGGCAGAGTTTCTGCTGGGGCAGAGGTTCCACCACCGCTGCAGGCTGTCAGAAGAGCCACTGAGGCCGTGAAGGAAAGAAGACGTTTCATGAGACCGAATTTACTAGTGAATTGATGCAATAGGTCGGCTCGGAGCGATCTGGGCAAGTACCATTTGTCACGCGGACAATGGCGTCCGTGGCATCAGATGAAATGGTGCCCAAGCGCCCATTAGGGCAGTGATCGAGGCGACAATGGCAGACATAGCTGACCGTACGCAAGACTTTGGTGCGAACTCATGGCTCGTAGAGGAAATGTACGAGCGATATCGCGCTGATCAGAACTCCGTCAGTGAGGCATGGCGCGAGTTTTTCAGCGACTATCGCAGCGCTGCGACCGCCGCTACGTCAGCAGCTTCGACTCCTGCAGCGGCTGCTTCAGCCGCACCGACGCCTGCAGCAACTCCGTCGCCTCTCGCAAGCTCGAACGGCTCCGTAGTCCCTCAGCCGTCGGCGCCTGTTACTTCGGTGCCGGTTCCTGAGGGTTCGACTCTCGAGCCACTACGTGGCGTTGGTGCAGCAATTGTGTCCAATATGGAAAAGAGCCTCTCGGTTCCAACGGCCACCAGTTTCCGCAATGTGCCCGCGCGCCTCCTGGAAGTCAATCGTAAAGTCATCAACGATTACCGTTCTCTGCACGGTCTTTCAAAAGTCTCGTTCACGCACATCATCGCCCATGCCATAGTTCGCGCGATCTCAGATGCTGTCCCGAATATGCGCAATGCCTACGCAGTTGCTGCCGATGGAAAGCCACAACTTGTTCGCAACCCACACGTCAACGTTGGGCTTGCAGTCGATGTGGATAAGGGTGATGGCACGCGTGCACTTGTTGTTCCGGTATTGATGAATGCCGACACACTCAGTTTTGCTGGCTTCCTTGTTGCATACGATGACATTGTTCGCAAAGTAAAGGCCAACAAGCTCACGATTGCTGACTTCCAAGGTGCAAACGTTTCAATTACAAACCCAGGCACCATCGGCACTGTTCAGTCAGTTCCACGTCTGATGCCGGGACAAGGTGTCATTGTCGGAGTCGGGTCTATTGATTACCCAGCCGAATTCCAAGGCAGTGACCCTGCAAACTTGAACGCTCTTGGAGTCTCAAAAGTTGTCACGGTGACAAGTACGTACGACCACCGCATCATTCAAGGTGCTGAGAGTGGATTGTTCTTGAAGCGAGTTCACGAATTGTTGTTGGGTGGCCACGGCTTCTACAACGACATCTTTCGCAGCCTAGAGATTCCATACCAGCCAGTCGAATGGTCATCTGATGCTTCACCAATGAATCGTGAAGAAACCATGATGGAAAAGCAGATGCAGGTCAGCACGCTTGTACGCGTTCATCGTGTGCGCGGTCACCTCATTGCAGACATTGACCCGCTGCATTGGAAGGCACCACGTTTGCCGCGTGAACTAGACCTTGCTACGTACGGTCTCACCATCTGGGACCTTGAACGTGAATTCCTTACGGGCGGGGTGGCGGGAAGTCACAAGATGACTCTTGACGAATTGCTTGGAGTATTGCGCGATGCCTATTGCCGCACCATCGGTATTGAGTACATGCATATTCAGAACACGGATGAACAGCGTTGGATTCAATCCAAGGTAGAGGGCGCAACCTTCACGCCAACTCTTGATGAAAAGTTGCGTATTCTCGAACGCCTAAACGCTGCTGAAGCATTCGAAAAGTTCCTTGCTACCAAATATGTTGGAACGAAGAGATTTGGTCTTGAAGGATCGGAATCCATGATTCCAATCATTGATGAGATCATTTCTGCTGCCGCTGACCAGAACCTTGACGGCGTTGTCGTCGGTATGCCGCATCGTGGCCGACTGAACGTTCTTGCAAACGTGATGGGCAAGAACTACGAGCAAATCTTCAAGGAATTTGAAGGCCACATCAGTACTGACTCTGTGCAGGGAAGTGGTGACGTGAAGTACCACCTCGGTGCTCAAGGCACTTACACATCGGCTGCTGGAAACACAATCGACATTGAATTGGCCGCAAACCCAAGCCATTTGGAAACTGTCAATGGTGTTGTTCTCGGAATGGTTCGTGCGCAACAAGACAAGATTGAACCTCCATTTGCGTTTAGTGTTCTGCCGCTTCTGATGCATGGTGATGCTGCTTTTGCAGGACAAGGCATTGTTGCTGAAGGTCTTGCCATGAGCGATATCTCCGGTTACCGCGTGGGTGGCACCATTCACTTAGTTGTTAACAACCAAATCGGTTACACAACAGCACCGAAGTATGCGCGTTCGTCGATGTACGCCACCGATGTTGCAAAGACTGTTCAGGCGCCGATCTTCCATGTGAACGGCGATGACCCAGAAGCATGTGCCCGCGTTGCGCGCCTTGCATTCGAATACCGTCAGCATTTCCATAAGGATGTTGTTATTGACATGCTTTGTTACCGCTTGCACGGTCATAACGAAGGCGATGATCCGAGCTACACACAGCCATTGATGTACAAGGCCATTGCAGAAAAGCGCAGTGTTCGCAAGATGTATGTCGAGCAGTTGGTCAAGCGTGGCGACATCAGCCTTGAAGTTGCAGAACAGGTTCTGCAGGATTATCAGAGCAAGCTTCAGATTGCGCTTGACGACACTCGGTCACATGCGCCTGAAAAGGTGAAGGCTGCAAAGCCGCCAGTGCCAGTTGGCGTATTGCCTCATGTGAATACTGCTATCGACAAAGCAACATTTGATCGAATCTTTAGTCAGTTGACGAATTACCCAGCCGACTTCACCCCGCATCCGAAGCTTGTTCGTCAGTTCGCAGCGCGCGAAGCAGCTTTCGAAAAAGATGGCGACTTTGAATGGGCAATAGGCGAAGCACTTGCCATTGGTTCATTGCTGTTAGAAGGTTTTGACGTTCGTTTGATGGGTGAGGATTCCCGTCGCGGAACATTCGCACATCGTCACGCTGCGTTAGTCGATTACGAAAATGAAACCGACTTCATTCCTTTGCAGCAGTTGCCAGGTGCAACAGGAAAGTTCTGGGTCTACGACTCGCTCTTGTCTGAGTACGCAGCACTTGGTTTCGAATACGGCTATGCGCACACGAATCGCAACACTCTCACCATGTGGGAAGCACAGTTCGGTGACTTCATTAACGGCGCACAGATTGTGCTCGACCAATACCTGGTGGCAGCTGAAGATAAATGGAAGCAACAGAACGGTTTGGTGCTGCTGTTGCCGCATGGTTTCGAAGGCCAGGGTCCAGAGCACTCCAGTGCGCGCGTAGAACGATTCTTGCAGTCATGTGCGGAAGACAACATTCAAGTCGTCAACGCAACAACCGCTGCTCAGTTCTTCCACGTACTGCGTCGTCAATTGCACCGTGATATTCGTAAGCCGTTGGTTATCTTCACACCGAAGCAGCCTCTGCGTATGAAAGAAAGCCGTTCGCGTCTTGAGGACGTCACGTCTGGTTCTTTCCAAGAGGTGCTGAACGATCCTTTCGTTAGTGATAAGGCTTCAGTGAAGCGCATCGTGTTGTGCAGCGGAAAGGTGGCATGGGATGCCATGGCAGAACGCGATAAGCGCGTCGCTCCTGTGGCCGTCGTTCGTGTTGAGCAGTTGTATCCATTCCCGATTGATCAGATCAATGAAGCAATTGCCTCATATCCGAACGCAAAAGAGATTGTCTGGCTTCAAGAAGAGCCAGAGAACATGGGTGCTTGGCAGTTCGTTGAGCACCGCATCTGGCGTGTGAAAGAAGGTGGGTACGACTTGCGTCATACAGCGCGCGTGGCTTCGGGTAGTCCAGCAACTGGTTCAAAGGCCATTCACGACCAAGAACATGTCGACCTCATGGACGACACTTTCTCTGGCTTCTAAAACTGAAGACCCAAGTGGTCTGAAAGTTCCTGAAGAGCAATAGTTGGGTCGCCAACTTTGATGGTGCGCATGCCCATAGCTGCCGCTGGCTTTAAGTTGACGCCTAAGTCATCGAGAAACACGCATTCACCTGGTGAGACGTCAACTAGTTCACAGGCAATCTCGTAAAAACGTGGTTCAGGTTTCCTGCAACCAACCTTGCTGCTCTCCACCACATGATCGAACTTCTTCATGATCGCAGCCACTTCAATTTGTCGTGGCGAAGGGTCGGGGGCAGTCGACACCACATTGTTTGTCAGACACGCCGTGCGATACCCAGAGGCGATAACAAGGTCAAGAGCAGCCACCATGGCTGGGCGCACTTCGCCAGACAGCAGGGCAAGCACGTCGGCACCTGGTATCCGGTGGCCAAGTGCCTCGCTTTCTGAGGCAAAGAGGGCATCGAACTCAAGGGGTGAGATGTCATTGCGTTCAAGAAGGGCCCAGGCGTTCCCATCCGGATTAGTCGAATTCACCCGCCGAATGTGGTCTAACGGCAGTCCAGATGCCGTTTCATAGCGATTGAAGGCCTCGAATGGGCTGGAAAGGATTACCCCTCCGAAATCCCAGAAGACGGCACGAATTTCTTTGTGTATCACGGGCACAGGCTAGACGGATTGCCCATCAGATGGAGGGTTCGGGTGGTTGACTTAATGAGTGACAAAACACATCATCGTCGACGGCTCAAACATTGCAACCGAGGGTCGATCAGTACCCAGCCTTGCCCAACTCCACGAAGCCGTTATGGCGTTAATGGACGAGTTCAAAAATGCCAAGGTGTCTGTCGTTGTCGATGCAACGTTTGGTCATCGCATCGCCAAGAAAGAGTCAGCAGAGTTCGAAAAGGCGATTGCCAATAATGAACTCGTTGCTCCACCTGCCGGCGCTGTGGGTCGTGGCGATGCTTTTGTGTTGGCAATCGCAGACAAGGTGAATGCTTCCATCTTGTCGAATGACAGTTACCAAGAATTCCACGGTAAGTACAAGTGGCTTTTCGATGAGGGTCGTCTCATTGGCGGCAAGCCTGTGCCGCTTGTTGGTTGGGTATTCGTCGAGCGTCTTCCTGTACGTGGAGCCACGAGTCGTCGCTCTGTGAAAACAGGAAAAGTAGTCAAGAAGGAATCTCCGACGGCAAGTCCAGAAGCCAGTAAGCCGATGCCGGTCCCAAAGGCTCCACCACCGAGTGTGAAAGCAAAAATGGCCAATGAACTCATGCCATATTTGCAGTTTGTTGAGAAGCATCCAGTCGGCTCGAAAGTAAAGGCTGTCGTTGAGTCGTATGCAGCAAACGGTATTACTGCGCTCATTGGAGATATCTCTGGGTACGTACCTCTTCGCAACATGGCAAATCCTCAACCACGTAGCGCTCGTGACATTTTCACTATTGGTGACTCAGTGACATTGACTGTTGTCGGCTACACCCCGGCACGACGCAGTGTTGATCTTGCAGTGCCTGGAGTTGTTGATGCCGCAGCGAAGCCGGCTGGTAAACCAACAGTGGCGAAGAAAGTTGCGCCGGTAAAGAAAACAGCAGTTGCGAAGAAGGTTGCGCCGGTAAAAAAGACAGCGCCTGCGAAGAAGGCTGTTGCTACCAAAACGCCAGCTAAAAAGATTGTTGCTGCAAATGCACCCGCAAAAAAAGTTGTCGCCGTGAAAAAGCCAGCCCCGGCAAAAGCGCCAGTGAAAAAAGCTGTTGCTAAAAAAGCGCCAGCAAAAAAGCGCTAACTGAACCCCAGTTGGTCAATGTAGGGGAATTCCTACTACCGTCATGTCGTGGTCATTGTTACTTGGAACGTCAACTCTCTGAAGGCTCGTTTGCCTCGTGTACAGGAATGGTTAGAAGCAAATACGCCCGAGGTGGTGTGTTTGCAGGAGACCAAATTGGCCCAAGATAAGTTCCCCACAGAAGCCATTGCTGAACTGGGTTATGAAAGTGCCCACTTTGGTCAGGGCCAGTGGAATGGAGTCGCCATTTTGTCTCGCGTTGGTCTTGACAATGTTGTTGCCAACTTTGCCGATGGTGTCGAGCCCGACCATGAAGCCAGAATCATCTCTGCAACATGTGGGGGAGTTCGAGTGAGTTCTGTGTATGTACCAAACGGTCGCGAACTAGATAATGATCACTACCAGTACAAACTGTCGTGGATGGCGCGTCTTCGTCAACACCTCGATGCATCATGTTCGCCAGCCGATGATGTTGTGGTGGCTGGAGATTTCAATATTGCCCCTGAAGATCGTGACGTATACGACATGGCAGCGTTTGAAGGCGCCACACATGTCAGTCAGCCAGAGAGGGATGCACTGGCACATGTCAATGCGTTCGGTATGGAAGACACGTATCGCAGATTCCACGACGAAGCCGGCTTGTATTCATGGTGGGATTACCGCAATGGCTCGTTCCATAAAGGTCATGGCATGCGTATTGACTTGTTGCTTGCCACAAAATCTGTTGCGGAGCGTTCAGTGTCATCAGAAGTCGACCGCAATGCTCGTAAGGGCGAAAAGCCAAGCGATCACGCACCTGTGTTGTTGACAGTTGGCCCTCGGTGAGTAATTCAGATTCGGAACAATCAGAAGGCGTTTCGTTTCCCTCGTTCCATGACCGAAATACAGAATTAACTGATGCTGACAAGGCACGTATTCGTCTGGCAGTAGTTACACGCCAACTAATTCTTGATTCATTTATGTCAACTGCACGAATTGATGACATCGACTCTGCAATTGTTCATATCTCAAAGGCGCTCGAGAGCATCAATGCACCGGGTGGCATTCCTGGAAGTGCAGCCGCCGAATCTCACTTCACAGATCGCAGTCCGTTCTATGGGGCCATGAACCCACTATCTATGCCGATGACAATGGAAAAGGATGAATCGTTTGGTGAATTCGGTGCAATCTCTGGCAGGGCCACTTTCACTGAGCCGTATGAAGGGCCACCAGGGCATGTCCACGGCGGATACATCGCAGCAGCATTTGACGAAGTTCTCGGAATGACTCAGTCACTCACAGGCCGTCCTGGCATGACCGGAACATTGACCATTAAGTACCGCGCACCAACGCCATTGCATCAAGAAATTGTGTATCGCGGTTGGGTCGATCGCATCGAAGGACGCAAGATTTTTACAAAAGGCACCTCGCACATCGGCGACACATTGTGCGCTGAAGCTGAAGCAGTCTTTTTATCAATGCCCACTGAGATGATGGATAAATTGCGAAAGGGTCGTGACCTCAGCGGCCCAGCGCAGAGTTAATAGTTTGAATCAGTTCCGCCGCATAACGGCGAGCAAAAATAATGTCTGTGAGGCCAGCAACGGCTTCCTCTGTAGTTGGTTTGTCGCGAACGATGTTGCGCATCTGAGTTGTGGTCAATACGCCGTTTGGTTCCATGCGACCAACACGGGCTTTTTGTAGTCGCCATTCTTCAAGTGCCACTTCAAGCGGATCTCGTTGTGGGCGTTGACGTGCAATACGTCGTAATTCTTCAGGTGGTGCATCAATAACAGGAACTGAAGTGGTGACAGAGGGCAGGAAGGGTGACGGCCCTGAAGACTTTGTGTTGCGTTGGTCTGTCCAGGTGACTACAAGTTCGTCGGCTGCACGGGTAAGCGCAACATAGGCAAGGCGTGCCTCTTCGCTACGGGCAGAGCCAGTGCGAGCGCTGCGGTGGGGAAGAAGCCCTTTTTCCATGCCGGCAACGATGACGTACGACCATTCACGACCTTTTGCTGCGTGAAAGGTAAGTACTTCAACGCCATCTGTTTCTGCAATGTCGGCTGATGTGACCAGCCATGAACCGAATGTGCGCCCGTCAACTCCGCCTGAACGATGCGCATCAAGAAAATCACGAACCAATTTCGCAATTTGGAAGTCGGCGTCGTCCGGTGTGTATTCACCGGTGTCGAGAATGTCGGCAGCCCACGTGGCTAAATCATCGCGGCCAGTCAATGATGTGGCAGCTGCAACAGCGCGAGCCCACGCGCCGCCTCTACGCGACGAACGAACAGGAATTCCAGCAGCAATCAGTTGGTCACGAATTCCGTCTGCCACTGTGTTTATGCGCACCAGAACTGCGATATCGCTCCATGTGCGATCAGAGGAATATGCACGTCGTACAAGTTTTGTGATGAGTTGTTGCTCTGCTGATTCTGTAGCGCACCGCTCTAGTCGCACAACTGCACCACTAGGGCGCTTCGACACTGCATCTGCGATTTGTCCATCCTTGGCCAGTGAATCAACGGCAATCTTTACGATTTCGGGCGTGCACCGGTAGTTCGATGGCAATGAAACAATATTGGCACCAGTAGAGAACCCTGGAAGCGAATCGAACAAGTCCTTGTCTGCGCCGTTGAAACCATAAATTGCTTGGTTTGGGTCACCCACTAAGAACACATCTGGGTTTGCAGGTAGGAGAACTTTCAGGAATGCATATTGCAAAGGGTTCATGTCCTGAGCTTCATCAATTGAAACATGGCGATACTGAAAGCGAATAGATTCCGCAAATCGTGGGTCTTTGGCTGCTTCAGTGACGACAGACGTCATAAAGTCGTTCAAGTCAATAACGCCACGTTTACGTTTGGTTTGTTCGTATGTCTTGAACACTTCAGTAAAGCGAAGCGCAGAGAGCGGAACTTTCATTCCGGCAGATGCGAGAGCAGAGGCTGCGGCATCTGGCGCAATCATGTGTGCATGAGCCCAGTCAATTGCGGACAACATGTCCATGACACCACCATGTTTGGCATCATCACCCATGCATGAAGACATCAGCGATGATCTGTTATTCACGATGACAGGGGCACGCCTGTTGCGGTCCTCAAGATTTTGCAACATCAATCGGCGAGCGATTGCGTGAAAGGTGCCAATGGTGGGTCGGCCGTCAAGTTCAAATCGTGCAAGGCGTGTGCGCATTTCAGTTGCAGCTTGTCGCGTGAAAGTAATTGCGAGAGTTTTCTCAATATCTGCAGTGCCAGACAATGTTCGCCATGCGATGCGACGAGTGAGAACAGTTGTTTTGCCAGAACCTGCACCGGCGCGAACCACCACAATGCCAATTGGTGCGGTGACTGCTTCGCGCTGTTGCGCATCGAGGCCGGCAAGCACAGAATCAGCCGTATGGCCTGATTCTGTCTGGGGCTGGTGCAGGAATGTCACGCCTTGAAACTAGGCGGTTGTACCCTTTCTTCCATGCCCTTTCCTCGGCGATTGCTGAATGACTACGAAAACATCGTTTTGGACCTCCATCCGCACTGGTGGTATTTCGGGTCGTCAGTCTCAACTCTCCTCGGATCGATGTTTCTGACCCTGCTGCTGCGGGCTCAGATGCCATCAGGCTTCTTCGAAGATGCCGTTGGGTATCTGGGAATATCTTCCATCATCGTGAGTGCTGCTTGGGTGCTGGTGCATGTCATCAAATGGCGCACCACGTATTTCGTCGTCACGTCCCATCGGCTCATTTACAGACAAGGCGTTGTGTCTCGCGACGGGGTGGAAATCCCACTTGAACGAGTGAACAACGTGAACTTCAGTCAATCGGTGGTGGAGCGGATGATCGGTGTCGGTGATTTGCTCATTGAATCGGGTGGTCAAGACGGCCAACAGACCTTTACCGATATCGCCCAGCCTGAAAGAGTGCAAAACATCATTCACTCAACCATTCAGGCGCGAACAGGAAGCCGATCTGGTGCCACGTCAGGGTCGATGAGCATTGCGGACGAACTCGAGCGCTTGGAAGCCTTGCGCGACCGGGGAACCATCTCTGATGATGAATTTCTGGAGCAAAAGAGACGTCTACTGAGCTAATTGCTCCGCTTTTCTCATAGGCATGGCTACCTGTGAGAATAGACAGATGTCTCAAGCCATCTTGCCAAACGGAATCAATATCGAATACGACACTTTGGGTGATCCAAAGAATCCCACATTGTTGTGGATCATGGGCTTTGGTGCCCAGATGACTGCCTGGCCAGAAGAATTCTTGCATTTGTTTGTTGCACAGGGTTTCCATGTTGTGCGCTTCGATAATCGCGATTGCGGTTTGTCGTTCAAACATGACGGTGTCATGGTGGAAACAGACAAAGTCACCATGCAAGCAGCAATGGGTGAAACAGTAACTGTTCCCGTTCCGTACACGTTGTCTGACATGGCTGCAGATGCGATCGGCGTGCTCGATCATCTCGGCATTGACAAGGCGCACATTATTGGTGCATCAATGGGCGGCATGATTGCACAGACTGTCGCAATTGAGCATCCTCATCGCACACAAAGTCTCACCAGCATCATGTCTGTCACTGGAGACCTTGCGTACGGAACTCCAACAGAAGCAGCGCTCAATACATTGCTAGCGCCGCCATCACCTGACCGTGCCACCTACATTGAAAGTGCAGCTAACTGGGCAGTCTGGTGCTCAAAGAAGTATTTCGATCTCGATGAGGCTAAAGCTCGTGCAGCTCGTGAATTCGACAGAAGTTTTTATCCGGAGGGTTCACACCGTCAACTTGCTGCTATCTACGCATCAGGTGACCGCAGTGACAAGCTTCGCGCTCTGAATACTCCGACTCTTGTTATTCACGGCCGTGACGACCAATTGCTCACACCGTCAGGTGGCGAGCGCACTGCAGAACTTATTCCTGGTTCAGTGTTTATGTTCGTCACAGACATGGGACACGATGTTCCTCTTCCGCTGTGGCCTGTATTCGTTGACGCCATCTCGTCACACGCACGCCGAGCCGCATAACTCTTCGCTACTAAACAACAAAAGGAATTCGTCATGTCTGGACCACTTACTGGATACAAGATCATTGAAATCGCTGGCATCGGACCTGGCCCGTTTGCCGCCATGTTGCTCGCCGATATGGGTGCTGAAATCATCCGTGTTGATCGCGCGCAAGCAGTGCGTGGCACGCCACCATCAACACCTGCTGGTGACTTGATGTTGCGCGGACGCAAGAACATCGCCCTCGATCTCAAAAACCCTGAAGGCGTCGAGGCGCTATTGCAATTGGTAGAGAATGCCGACGCCATCATCGAAGGTTTCCGTCCGGGCGTTATGGAACGACTTGGTATTGGGCCTGATGTGTGTCAGGCACGTAACCCACGCATTGTGTTTGGCCGCATGACAGGTTGGGGTCAAGAAGGCATGTACGCCCAAGCTGCTGGCCACGACATCAACTACATCTCGTTATCCGGTTCGCTTGCACATTTTGCTCGCGCAGGTGAAGCACCAGTGCCGCCTCTCAATATGGTTGGCGACTTCGGTGGCGGTGGAATGTTCCTCGCATACGGCGTTGTATGCGCATTGCTTGAAGCACAGAAGTCAGGCAAGGGTCAAGTTGTCGATACCGCAATGGTTGACGGTGCCGCAGTGCTGATGACCATGTTCTGGTCGTTCAAGTCCATGGGCATCTTCAATGAAAATGCGCCAGGCACGAACCTTCTTGATACCGGCGCGCATTTCTATGACGTATTCGAATGTAAAGACGGGAAGTACATCTCGCTCGGATCTATCGAACCTCAGTTCTATGCAGAACTGATGAAGCTCACAGGGCTTGAAGGCGATGCAGATTTCGCAAAGCAAATGGATCAGTCAATGTGGCCAGGGCTGAAGATTCGTTTGCAAGAAGTCATGAAAGCAAAGACTCGTGATGAGTGGTGCGACATCATGGAAGCAACCGATGTGTGTTTTGCACCTGTGCTTACCATGAGCGAGGCTGCTGCACACCCACACAACGTTGAGCGCCAAACGTTCATCAATGTGAATGGGCATATGCAGCCAGCGCCAGCTCCTCGTTTTTCGCGTACCACGCCAGAAATTTCACGACCATCGGCTCATGCTGGCCAACACACTGCAGAAGTATTGCGTGACTGGGGCGTGGCTAATGTCGATGCTTTGCTCGCAAGCGGCGCTGCAAAGCAGGCATAAGTGTCAACACTTGTTTGCTTTCATGCCCACCCCGATGATGAATGCATCGGTACTGGTGGCACCATCGCCCGTGCATCCGCAGAAGGCCACCGCGTTGTATTGGTAGTTGCAACAAACGGCGACCATGGCGAAGTTCCGGCCGACATGCCTGCGGGCAAAACGCTTGTCGAAGTTCGTCACGCAGAAACTCTGAAATCTGCAGAGACTCTCGGGGTGCATCGCGTGGTGTGGCTTGGTTACAAAGACAGTGGAATGACTGGCTGGGAACAGAACACCAACGCCGGAGCATTCTGCAATGCAGCACTTGATGAAGCGGCACAAAAGTTGGCAGACGTCCTGCGCGAAGAAAATGCAGATGTTCTCACTACCTACGACTGGCATGGCGGTTACGGCCACCCCGATCACATCATGGTGCACAAAGTTGGGCATCGCGCAGCTGAGTTGTTCCCCGCAGTCCGCGTATTAGAAGGCACTATGAACCGCGATCAAATGCGTCGCGGTATAGAAGCGGCACGCGCTGCTGGTTTTCTTCCAGAGGGCGAAGGGTTTAACCCTGATGGTCCAATGGACGACGGCAATCCCATGGGAACACTTGAGTCAGAAATCAACTACAAATTTGATGTTGTGAAGTATGCACCGCTGAAACGCGCAGCAATGAAGTGCCATGCAAGTCAATTGAGTGATTCTAGTTTCTTCTTAGCAATGGACGATGAAACGTTCGCACGTCAATTTGGCAATGAATGGTTCATTGACCCGAAGAGCAACGAGCCAATGCGTGATGGATGGGTATTCGAATGACGCGTGTGTATATGGTCCGTCACGGACGAGCCGCTGCCGGATGGAATGTTGACCCTGACCCGGGTCTTGATGATCTTGGTCGCAGTCAGTCGCTTGCCGTTGCATCGAAGTTGTCATCGCTCGGGCCATTGGCTGTTATGTCGAGTCCATTGCTTCGTTGTCAGCAAACGGCCTTTCCGTTGGCAACAGCATGGAAGCAAGATGTTGTTATTGAGCCACTCGTCGGAGAAATTCCATCGCCAGTTGACTACACATTGGAAAACCGAGGCGAATGGTTGCGCGAGGCAATGGCGGGCACATGGACTGAAGTGGCCGAACGCTCAGGGTCTCATTACATCGACTATCGCAATTCAATCGCACAACGTGTTGCAGCAATCACCACAGACACAGTGGTGTTTAGTCACTTCATTGCTATCAATGCGGTGATTGGTGCTGCGACGGACAACGACGCGATGGTTATTGCCAGTCTTGATAATTGCTCTGTGACAACTTTTGAGATTGTCGACGGAAAACTTGTCCTTATTGAGTCTGGCAACGAAGCCGACACGCTCATTCGCTAGGTAGATTTACAAACGTGCTTTCTTTGCTTATCTCTGACATTCATACTGCGTGGGCGTGGGTTGCAATCATCAGCAACGGCCTTGCTGGTGTATGGGCACTTGCTGCTCACAAGATCACGCCGCTGCGTACTCGTGCCCTGTGGTGGTACACTGGAGTCGCTCAATTCACCATCTTTGTTCAAGTCACTCTTGGCGTCATCATGGTCAATAGGGACAAACTTGAGTTTCCTGCATTCCATGCGTTCTACGGATTCGTGGCCATCATGGCTGTAGCAATCATCTATAGCTATCGCCACCAACTCAAAAGCAAGACCTACTTGCTCTATGGCTTCGGCGGTTTGTTCCTCATGGGGCTCGGCATCCGAGCCATGTTGGTAGGCCAGGCCTAATTACTTGAGTGACGACTCAAGTTCGTTCAGTGCCGTAGTCAACGGCGCAGGAAGTTTTGTACCGAACTGAGCGTAATGATCGCGCATTTGAGGCAGAGCTGATTTCCAGCCTTCTGAATCGATTGACAACAAGGCATTCATGTCAGCATCGGTGACGTTGAGGCCAGAGACATCGATATCGGCAGGGGATGGCAAGTAGCCAATTGCAGTCTTTGTTGCATTTGCTTTTCCGTCAACACGATCAAAAATCCATTTGAGTACGCGGCTGTTCTCGCCGTATCCAGGCCACATGAAGCGGCCGTCTTCGTCGCGACGGAACCAGTTCACAAAGAAAATCTTTGGAAGGTTCTCGCTCTTGGTGGCTGCGCCAACCTTGAGCCAATGTCCGAAGTAGTCAGCCATGTTGTACCCGCAGAACGGAAGCATTGCCATTGGGTCAAAACGCAAGTTACCAACAGCGCCACCGGCTGCTGCGGTTGTCTCTGACGCCATGATGCTGCCAAGGAACACGCCGTGATCCCAGTCGAATGCTTCAGTGACAAGAGGGACTGTGGTGCGACGACGTCCGCCGAACAAAATGGCTGAGATTGGTACACCAGCTGGGTCTTGCCACTCTGGCGCGATGCATGGGCACTGTGATGCAGGAGCTGTGAAGCGAGCGTTCGGATGAGCAGCAGGAGTTTCCACTTCTGGGTTCCATGCATTGCCTTTCCAGTCAGTTGCACGTGCAGGAGCTTCATCGCTCATACCTTCCCACCACACATCGCCAGCAGGCGTCAGTGCAGTGTTCGTGAAGATCGAATTGCTTGTCATGGTTTCCATGGCATTGGCATTGGTGTCGTAACCGGTTCCTGGTGCAACACCGAAGAAACCTGCTTCTGGGTTGATTGCATACAAGCGGCCATCGGCGCCGTACTTCATCCAACAAATGTCGTCACCGATTGTTTCGGCCTTCCAGCCTGGAATGGTTGGCACAAGCATCGCGAGGTTTGTTTTGCCGCATGCAGATGGAAATGCTGCTGCGATGTACTTGAACGCACCTGCAGGGTTCGTAAGTTTCAGAATCAACATGTGCTCTGCAAGCCAACCTGCATCACGCGCCATCACTGAAGCAATACGTAGTGCAAAGCACTTCTTGCCCAGCAATGCGTTGCCGCCGTAGCCAGAACCGTACGACATGATTTCGCGAGTCTCTGGGAAGTGAACGATGTACTTGTTGTCTGGGTTGCATGGCCATGCAGAATCTTTTTGGCCAGGTGCAAGGGGAGCGCCCACTGAATGCACGCATGGCACCCAATCATTGTTTCCAAGAACATCAAGTGCGCCTTGGCCCATGCGGGTCATGATGCGCATGTTGACAGCAACATATGGGCTGTCTGACAACTGAACTCCGATATGTGCAATCGGTGATCCGAGTGGGCCCATTGAAAAAGGAACCACATACATAGTGCGGCCCTTCATGGCGCCCTTGTACAAACTCATCATCTCAGCACGCATCTCAGATGGTTCACGCCAGTTGTTGTTCGGACCAGCATCTGATTCGTCTGTTGAACAAATGAATGTGCGGTCTTCAACGCGGGCAACATCGCCTGGATCAGAATGTGCCCAGTAGCTGTTCGGGCGCTTTGCATCGTCAAGCTTTGTGAAGATGCCGGCATCAACTAGCGATTGGCAGAGACGTTCGTATTCATCAGCTGAACCATCGCACCAATAGATGGCGTCAGGTTCAAGAACATCTGCCCAATCTTTCACCCATTGAGTGAGCCGTGCGTTGCCAGTAGTTGCAGCCATGAGCGATCCTTGGATTTACGTGAAGGTTCGGGGGGGAACCGGTGAATAGTAAGAGTCTAAGAACTAAACGGCAGGGGTGCCCATATCGGACTCTGAACCGAGACTGAGACGTGTGGCACGCCCGGAGGCATCAAGAGTGAATACGACGCGTTGGCCTTGGCGCAACATACGAAAGATTGAACCCTCAAGCGCATTGGGCGCAAGGGTGTAATCAGTTAGGTCGGTGTCACATAAAACGACACCGTCTCCGCTTGTTGGATCGAATGCCTTGATAACACCTTGCATGGCAATGGCCTTAGCGGCCGACCTTGGTGATTTTGCCGGACTTAATGCAGCCGGTGCAGACGTGTACACGTCGGGGTGTGCCGTTTACCATTGCACGAACGCGCTGGATATTTGGGCTCCAACGACGCTTGGTGCGCACGTGTGAGTGAGACACTGACATACCCCACGATGGGCCTTTGCCACACACTTGACATACTGCAGCCATTTTGGAATCCTCTTCGGTTATGGGAAGGCGATGTACGTCTTCCGAACGCAGTTTCTTAATGTATCAGCCAGATCAAAGACCCCCCAACTAGGAATGGCAGAGATTCGGGGAAAAGTGGCAAATATCTCGCCATTTCCCCGTGAGATACGCAAAGGGCGCACCTACTTTACTAGCCTCAACTCTGTGGCAGCCATGGAACTCTTCGGTGCAGATGAGGTCCGCCAAACGGTGGTGACCTTCCGCGACGCGATGAAGGCACATGCTCCGGGCATCAACCGAATGAACGTGTACCCGGTTCCCGATGGCGACACGGGCACCAATATGGCCCGAACGCTTGATGCGGTTGTGGCAGAACTCGAAGGTGCAGACCATGCCATGGCGCCAACGTGCCAGGCAATTAGTCATGGGTCGCTGATGGGTGCTCGCGGAAACAGCGGCGTCATTCTTAGCCAGATCCTGCGTGGACTCGTCAGCACGATCAGCGAGTCGGCTGATGGCAAAGTGAATGCATCGCGAATGGCAGAAGCTTTGAAGCGTGCCTCGGCTGCTGCGTATGAAGCGGTGCTCAAGCCAATCGAAGGAACAATTCTTACCGTTGTACGTGAATCTGCCGATGCTGCCGCTGTTGCAGTGAGTAACGGTGCGACATTGTCTGCAACTCTGCAAGCTGCGCGTGCTGCTGGTCGCGATGCTCTTGCTCGCACGCCTGACATGTTGCCCGTGTTGAAAGACGCCGGAGTTGTTGACGCGGGTGGTGCTGGATTCTTGTTGCTACTTGATTCGGCAATTCACGTCGCCGACGGTGAAGCGATGCCAGAGCCAGATGATTCTGATGGGCCATCTGTTGAACAGTTGGAAGCAGTGGCGTTACGTCATTCAGGTGATGGCAGCGTTGATGTCAGTGAGTTGCGATACGAAGTGATGTACCTCCTCGATCTCGAGGATTCTCGGCTTTCAGAATTCAAGAAGGCGTGGGGCTCAATCGGAGATTCCATCGTTGTTGTCGGCGGTGAAGGTTTATACAACTGCCATATTCATACCAATGACATCGGAGCTGCTATCGAAGCGCCATTGTTGTTGTCTGGTCGCCCACGTCAAATACGAGTCACTGATTTGTTTGAAGAAGTTGCAGAAGAGCATGCGGCTCGTGAAGCGGCCTTAGGTGCACCCGTGCAATCGCGACCAACATCATCAGCTCTTCCACCAGTTACCTGTGCAGTTGTTGCTGTCGCGAGTGGTGATGGGATTGCTGAGCTCTTTGGTCAACTTGGTGTGCAAGGCGTTATCTCTGGTGGACAAACGTCGAACCCGTCAACTGCCGAACTATTAGCAGCAGTCGAACACATGAATGCGCGACAAGTAATTATCTTGCCGAACAACAAAAACATCATTCCTGTTGCTCAACAGGTTGACGCGCTTACAACCAAAGAAGTGCGCGTTGTTCCTACGTGCTCAATGCCAGAAGCTCTAGCTGCTTTGGTGTCGTATGACCCAGAGGCGTCTGCTGAATCAAATGCTCGGTCAATGGCTGCTGTTGCTGAATCAGTGGCTACTGGTGAAATAACTCAGGCTGTGCGCGACACCCATACAGATGCTGGCCAAGTGACATCAGGCGACTGGATTGGAATTGTGCGTGGTGATGGCATTGTTGCAATTGCGGGCACGTTGGTAACTGCCGCTTCTCAATTGTTGGAACACCTCATCGATGATGAGCGTGAATTGCTAACAATCATTACTGGCGTTGATGCCACTGTGGCCCACACAGATCAGATCGTTGCGTGGGTCTCACAAAATCGACCAGACGTAGCGGTTGAAATCCATGGCGGCGGACAGCCGTTGTATCCGTATCTCTTCGGCGTTGAGTAATCCACCGCTCACTCTTCGCGACCTTGATCAATTAGGTCTTGAGCGAATCAAAGGTGTTGGTCCCAAAACACTGATTGCGCTCGAAGCATTTGACGTGCGCAGCATCTTGGATCTTTTAGAGACGTATCCGCGCCGATATATCGACCGTACAAATATGGCAATGATTGCCGACCTTGTTGAAGGCGTGCCTGCATTAGTAGTGGTCACGGTTGAATCAACATCAGCATTCACTACTCGTAATAACAAAAAGATGGTGAAAGTTGCAGTCTCCGACGGATCAAGACGATTGAACATCACGTTCTTCAACCAAGGGTGGCGCGAGAAGCAGTTGTACAAAGGATTAGAAGTTGCAGTTTTTGGAAAACCAGAGTTGTTCAACGGTTCCTTACAAATGACAAATCCGTTGGTTGACCCAGTGGGGAAAGCAACCGGGCGCATTGTTCCTATTTATCCGCAGAGCGAAAAGGTACGTATTTCGTCGTCTGATCTCGCAACATGGATTGAAGATGCACTGAATAAATGTGCACCCCGTGGGTTTGCTGACACTGTGCCGCAATCATTACTTGAGCAACACGGTTTCATTAGTCGCAACGAAGCGATGAAGGCCATTCATTTTCCCGAATCAATAGAGGCGCATCAGAATGCGCGTCGACGTTTGGCTTTTGATGAAGTGTTGCGCGTTCAACTGATGTTGGTGGGAAAAAAAGCACAATGGGAACGAGAGTCGGCTGGGTTTAGTCATGAAACTTCCGGTCACCTCATTGACGGATTCATTAAGGCATTGCCGTTCCCGTTGACCGGAGCACAATCGCGAACAATCAATGAGATCTACAAAGACCTTGCGTCTGGAACTCCGATGCACCGACTGCTACAAGGAGACGTTGGGTCCGGAAAGACTCTGGTGGCGGTGGCAACGATGCTGGCCTCTGTGCAGGGGGGTCATCAGGCAGCAATCATGGCGCCTACTGAAGTGTTGGCAGACCAACATGCGTTAGGAATTCGTGCGTTACTTGCTTCGCTCACGGTGTCTGATGAGTCGAATCTCTTTGGTGATCGCACATTGCGAATTGAACTACTTACGAACAAAGTAACGGGGGAGCAACGTCGCAACATTTTGGCCGGAATTGGTGATGGTTCAGTAGATATTGCAATTGGTACCCATGCGCTGATTCAGGATTCTGTGAATTTCAAGAGTCTTGGCGTTGTTGTGGTGGATGAACAGCATCGCTTCGGAGTCGAACAACGTTCTCGGTTACGCGACAAAGCACAAGAGTCAGAACATGGTCTCGTGCCAGATGTTTTGGTGATGACAGCAACACCTATTCCGCGCACTGCAGCCATGACTGTGTATGGAGATCTTGATGTCAGCGTGCTTGATGAGTTGCCACCAGGCCGCACGCCAATTTCGACATCGTGGGTACATGCGCCGATCGAGATTGAATCTATGTGGGCAGATGTTCGCAACAGGCTTGATGCTGGTGAACAGGCATATGTGGTGTGTCCGTTAATTGAAGAGAGCGAAAAGCTTGAAGTTGCCTCGGCGCAGGAAACGTTTGATCAACTCTCAGCACAGGATTTGGCTGGCTACACAATCGGCTTATTGCATGGTCGTATGTCATCGGCTGACAAAGAATCTGTGATGAACTCGTTCCGCTCAGGCGCAACCCAGGTTCTGGTTGCCACAACGGTCATTGAAGTGGGTGTTGACGTTCCAAACGCAACATGCATGGTGGTTCTTGATGCGAATCGATTCGGTATCGCACAGTTGCATCAATTACGCGGTCGAGTGGGGCGAGGAAAATTGCTGTCCCAGTGCTATCTCATGACTCAGAATGGTGAAACATCTCCTCGCATCGAGGCTCTCGTTGCATCGACAGACGGTTTCGTGTTGGCCGAAGAAGATCTCAAACTTCGCGGCGAAGGCACGATCATGAGCGTGAATCAGAAGGGTCAAAGCGATCTTACCCTTGCGTCCCTTCAGCGTGATCTTGAACTTATTCAATGGGCACGTGATGCAGCGGTTGGCATTATTCAGGCCGACCCAATGCTGTCTGACTTGCCATTGCTGCGTGATGAACTTGATTTGTTGTTCTCTGACACTGACGAAGAGTTCCTGTTTAAGTCATAACGCAGGCGTACTACGGTTAGGGCACATCGAGGGGGAATCGAATGGAACTTAAAGGTAAACACGTCGTCGTCACAGGTGGTTCACGGGGGATTGGCGAACAATTGGCTCGCCAGTTTGCGTCACGTGGAGCAAAAGTCACAGTTGTGGCTCGCAGTGTTGATGCGCTTGAAGCTGTCGCTGCTGCACTTAAGGGCAATGCAGTGGTGTCAGACCTGTCTGATGATCTTTCTGTAGACGGACTCATTGAACACATCGAGAAACTGCACGGACACATTGACATCTTGGTAAACAATGCCGGTCTTGAAACCTCGACTGCATTTGCTGTTGAAGATGAACGCGAAATTCGTACTGTTGCACGAGTCAACCTAGAAGTCCCTATGTTGCTCACCCGTCATGCGTTGCCAGGAATGATTGCGCGCAACTCAGGTCACATAGTTTTTGTGTCCTCACTTGCAGGCACGGCAGGTTTCCCAGGCATGTCTGTGTATGGGGCAACAAAGGCAGGCGTGCTGAACTTCGTAAATGGACTGAGTCGAGAACTGAAATCAACAAAAGTCAATATCACTGTGTTGTCACCTGGGCCAGTTGACACTGGCATGTGGGATGTCATCGAAGACAAGACGTCGACAATTAGGAATGTTGTAAAACGTTTTCAACGGTTGCAATTGATTCCTACTGCTGATCCAGTGAAGCTTGCAATTCGCACAGTCGATGCTGTTGCGGCGAACAAACCATTTGTACGCGATCCAAAGCGGCTCAGCATTAACTTCTGGTTGAACCATGCGCCGACTCGTATTTCGAATCTGGCAATCTTCGGAGTGAAGTTCGATCCACTCGACAAGGGCTAAGGCTTAGTAGTCCTGTTCGTCATCGGTGTCGTCGTCGGTCAGAGGGAAATACCAGACATCACGGCAGTCACGGCAGCGATATGAGACCACATCGTCTACTTCCCAGACCCCATCTTCAGGGGCGTGGGACAGCAAATGGCATGGGCCTCCGCAGTCGATGCAGATAATGGACTCTTTCGGACTAATCACCGCCGTAGTCTGCCTTGCGTGAGAGTTGTTGCAGGTGACCTACGTGGTCGACGAATAGAAGCCCCAACGTCAGAGGCCACCCGGCCAACGACCGACATGGTGCGAGAAGCAGTATTCAATGCTCTTGGGAGCCTTGATGTCGTGCAGGGCGCACGTGTTCTTGACCTGTTTGCCGGCACTGGCGCAATGGGAATCGAAGCCCTTTCGCGGGGTGCTGCTCACTGTGTTTTTGTAGAAAATGACCGGGCAGCCCTTGCCGTGCTTCGCAGCAATATCGCGGCACTTGGTATCTCGGATAAATCCACGGTGATCGCCGGAGACGCAGTCGGGACTGCAGCGCATCAACAAGGGATTGATCTACTGATTGCGGACCCGCCATACGGGTTTGACGCATGGGGCACATTGCTCGCTTCAGTAACTGCTCCGCTTGTTGTTCTTGAATCAGGTCGGCCGATTGGGCCCATTGCGGGCTTTGAGACTGTGCGAGAAAAGAAATACGGGAGAACTCATGTGTCCTTTCTCAGTCCCGACAGTGCGCCAGAGGGTACGGTAGAGGTGCAATGAGCACTGTGTTATACCCCGGCAGCTTTGATCCGTTTCATTTGGGTCATCTAGACGTCGTCGAGCAGGCAACTGCCTTGTTCGGAGAAGTAGTGGTTGCTGTCATGCACAACCCCGACAAGCCATCAGGAGTGTTGTCCACCGATCAGCGTGTCTCGCTGATTGCCTCTTCGTGTTCTCACTTGCCAAAGGTCACTGTTCGTAGCTTTCCTGGCCTTGCAGTGGATGCAGCACTGTCTGTCAATGCGTTGTGCATCGTGAAAGGTCTTCGTACTTCGGGCGATTTTGAAGTCGAACAACAAATGGCTCATACAAATTTCGCAGTCTCGGGTGTGCGCACGGTGTACGTGCCGTGTCAACCACGTTTTGGTTTTGTTAGCAGTCGCTTTATCCGCGACATTGCAGCCCATGGTGGCGATGTGTCATCAATGGTTCCAGGCGCAGTATCTGATGCACTTGCATCTCTCTTTTCCCCACGGAGTAAATAATGAGTTTCGATGATTTCGATGACACCACGGATGATTCGTATCCACAACCGGTGCCAGTGCAGGCACGTCTTGGTGAGAGCGAGATAATTCTTCGTCGCACAATCGACATTGTTGCAACTGCACCGAGCATGCCATTGTCAAGTTCGCCCCGTATTGACCGCGATGAAGTTATTGAGCTGCTCGAAGATGCGCTGGTGCGTTTACCAGACGAGATTCGTCAAGCGCGTTGGATGTTGAAAGAACGTCAAGAATTCCTTGATAAAACAAAGCGTGAGGCAGACGAGCTGTTGGGCGCTGCGCGTCAACAGGCCGAACGAATGGTGCAACGTACGGAAGTGGTGCGTGCAGCAGAAGCCCGTGCTCGCCAAGTCATTGACGCTGCCGAAGAAGAGACTCGCCGCTTGAAGAACGAAACAGAAGATTTTCTTGATCAGCGTCTTGGAAGTTTTGAGATTCTTCTCGATCGTTTGTCAAAGACTGTCGCCAATGGTCGTAACCGTTTGTCGATTGGTTCAGCGCCGCCCCCGCCAGAATCTGAAGAACCAATCGAACAACAAGAAGTTGCGGATTTCTTCAACCAAGACGATCTCTAGGCAGGCCCACTTTGGCTAAGCCACTAATCGTTAATGCAGTTGAATTGCTGCGCCGCCCTGGCACCACCAAGGACATCGACGTTGCTGTCGCTGTCCTTGATTTTGAATTCGATGACTCGCGGATAGTGGACACGCCCGTTGATATCTTGGTCCATCTTGAATCGCTCTCCACGGGTATTCATGTTTCCGGAACCGCCCACGCCACATGGGCTGGTGTGTGTCGACGTTGCCTTGTGCCACTCGTTGAGCGCATGAGCGTTGACCTTGACGAGATGTATCAGAAGGGGACCTACGACCCTGATGCATACGAAATCGAGAACGACCAAATCAACCTGCTCCCCATGGTGAGAGAAGGCCTCCTGCTTGCTGTGCCGCTCTCGCCCCTGTGTCGCGAGGACTGCCCGGGGTTCTGCCCCCAGTGCGGAGCCGACCTTTCAGAGACCGAGTGTGGCTGCGTCACGACGGCCGCTGACCCCCGCTGGTCGGCCCTTGAAAACCTCAAGGGCGTATTTCCTGACGACGCCCCGTAAGTTTTCGGCGTTGTGGGGCTATCATTACGAAGCCCCCAACAGGGCATTTGCCGCTAACAAGGGAGACCACGGTGGCCGTTCCCAAGAGAAAAATGTCGAAGTCGAAGACTCGTATGCGTCGCGCCTCAAACTGGCGCCTCGATGCACCTTCACGTAGTACCTGCCCACGTTGCAGTGCTGTCAAGCTGCCCCACACAGTGTGCGGTGCATGCGGATGGTACAAAGGCCGCGTGGCAATCGCCGTCGACTAACAGACCTGTTATCACACATGTTGCCAATCGCTGTTGACGCGATGGGTGGCGACAATGCTCCCTCGGCAATCCTTGCCGGAGCACTTGAAGCAGCTGCCCTCGGTATTCCACTTCTCCTCGTCGGCCCAGAAGGCCTAGAAGGAACTGGCGATCTTCCATTGCTAATCGCAAGTGAAGTCATCGAAATGGATGACGACCCTGCGCAATCAGTTCGTCGCAAGCGCGACTCCACACTTGTTCGTGCTGCTGAAGCGGTGCGCGATGGGAAAGCTAGTGCCATGATTTCGGCCGGCAATACGGGTGCAACTATGGCGAGCGCGTTATTGCGCATGGGTCGTATTTCAGGTGTGGCTCGTCCTGCAATCGCAACACCAGTTCCAGTTCCTGGTGGTCACCCCACTGTGTTGCTTGATGCTGGTGCAAACGCTGAAGTTCAGGCCGAATGGTTAGTGCAGTTCGCTCTCATGGGCTCTGTGTACTCACAACGTCGCTTCGGAGTCGAGAATCCACGCGTTGGTTTGCTGTCGATTGGTGAAGAACCTGGCAAAGGTGACACCTTGCGCAAAGAAACCTATGAGTTATTGAAGGTCGCACCCGGAATTAATTTCATCGGAAACGTTGAAGGTCGAGATCTCATGACCGGAGTTGTTGATGTCGTTGTCACTGACGGCTTCACAGGAAATGTTGTGCTCAAAACTCTTGAAGGCAGTTTGCGCACAGTCGTAAAGGCACTCTTCACTGCTTTTGGCCAACCCGAATATGCAGATGCTGCAAACACGCTGATGCCTGCGTTGTTGCCGTTGTACGAAACTCTTGACCCAGATACATATGGTGGTGCGATTTTGCTCGGCGTTGATGGCGTATGCATCATCTCGCACGGATCAAGTAGTGCACGAGCCATGGTGAATGGCATCAAATGCGCACAAGAAATGGTTGAGACTGGCATGGTCGAGGCGATTCGTGTTGCAATCTCAAGTACTCTTGCTGAATAAGCACCCACTGAAGGAGACATTCGATGCCAACTATTGAACGCAACGAAATTTTTGCAACTGTTTGTCGCCACTTGGCTGAAATTCTGGAGATTTCAGCCGCAGATATTTCTGAAACGCAGACTCTTGCCGACGACCTCGGTGCTGACTCCATTGCTCTTATCGAACTTGTTGACTCACTCGAGCAAGAATTCTCTGACATCATTCCGAATTTTCAATTTGAAGACGATGATTTGTCCGGTCTTCTCACTGTTGCTGACGCGGTGAACTACATCGTGCTCGCGCTTGGCAAATAGTTAACGCCAATGTCAGATTTGGAGAACTCAACTCTTTCGGAGTGTGCGTCGCGAATCGGATATGCATTTCAGAATCCTGCGTTGTTGCGCCAGGCTCTGATTCATCGTTCATGGCAGGCTGAAAACAGCGACCCGCTGACAAATGAACGATTCGAATTTCTTGGCGACGCTGTTCTCGGGTGGGTCATTGCAGATGTTGCATTTCATCGTCTTGCCGACATGCCGGAAGGCAAACTGACAGATCTTCGACGCAGCGTGGTCAACATGCATGCACTGGCTGACATAGCTAGGCAATTAGGAATCGGTGAGTTCTTATTGCTCGGCAAAGGTGAAGACGCAGCAGGTGGGCGAGACAAGTCATCAATTCTGGCTGATGCCTTGGAAGCCCTTATCGGAGCTGTGTACCTCGATGGTGGAGCACCGGCTGCATATGAAATGGTGAAGCGATTGCTCACTGATTCTGTCGAAGAAGCAATTCCACACCTCGAAATGTTTGATGCAAAAACTCGACTACAAGAATTGTGTGCTCGTTTGTCAATCGGTATCCCCACGTACGAGGTAGAGGGTGAAGGCCCCGACCATGAGCGCGTATTCACAGCGGTTCTGTATGTCGACGGTCGTGCGTACGGCTCGGGTATCGGGCGTACAAAAAAAGCTGCTGAACAAATTGCCGCTGTGGGTGCATACGACGCTCTCGTCGAACAGCACAATGCCTGAACTGCCAGAAGTTGAAACCGTTCGACGGGGGATTGAAGCCAAAGTCGTTGGCCGAAAAATTCTTTCGGTAGAAGTTGGTCGTGAACGATCAGTGCGTCGCACTGGCCGCGAAGTTGTAATTCACGGCTTAACAGGCACAACAGTCATAAATGCTCGTCGTCGAGGAAAGTATCTATTGTGCGATCTTGATTCCGGCGATGAGATGATGATTCATCTACGCATGAGCGGACGCGTATTGGTGGAACCAGTCGGAACTAAACGTCCAGCTCATACACATGTGGTGCTGTCATTATCTGAACGTGACGGCGTGAGCGATGAAATGTGGTTTGTTGACCCTCGTACTTTTGGCGAAGTTGTGGTGTTTGACCCGGCTTATACGGCGCAAGTGTTGCCAGAACTCGTTCGTCTTGGTGTTGATCCCATCTGTGAACCTTTCGACAGCGTAATTCTGGCGGGTCGCTTTAAGGGGAAACGCGGAGCAATCAAACCTCTGTTGTTGAGCCAGCACGTGGTGGCAGGAATTGGCAATATCTACGCCGACGAGATTTTGCATCGTGCGGGTTTGCGATGGAATCGCACCGCTGACTCTCTAACTACGCCACAGGTTCGCCGGCTTGCCCAACACATCTCTGAAGTCCTGCACGATGCGATTGCGGCAGGTGGATCAACCCTTGATGATTCCCAATATGTGGATATTGAAGGTAAAACGGGTTCATTTCAGGCAGAACATCGCGTGTATGGCAGAGATGGCAAGAGATGTGTCACCTGTGGAAAAGCCGACATTGTCCGAGTCATGGCTGCCGGCAGGGCTACGGCATATTGCCCTCGCTGTCAGAAATAGAGCGCCATTCCCTGAACACGGTGTCCGTCTATTACTGTTGATATCGCCGTGTTCCTTAAATCTCTCACTCTCAAAGGCTTTAAGTCCTTCGCTGATTCCACCGTCCTTGAGATGGAGCCAGGTGTCACTGTTGTGGTCGGTCCAAACGGTTCAGGCAAGTCGAACGTCGTTGATGCCATTGCGTGGGTATTGGGTGCACAAGCGCCGAGCTCGGTGCGAAGCCAGAAAATGGAAGATGTCATCTTCAGCGGAACAAACAAGCGTGCGGCGCTTGGTCGTGCTGAGGTAACCCTCACCCTTGATAACTCCGCTGGCTTATTGCCACTTGATTTTTCGGAAGTCAGTGTGTCGCGAACTTTGTTCCGTAATGGCGACAGCGAATATTCCATCAATGGCGTTGAATGTCGCTTGCTCGATGTTCAAGAACTTTTGTCTGATGCGGGCGTAGGACGCCAACAGCACGTCATTATCAGCCAGGGCCAAATTGATGCAGTGCTTACTGCACGCGCAGAAGATCGTCGCGCAATCATTGAAGAAGCCGCTGGCATTCTGAAGTATCGCAAGCGCAAGGAAAAAGCCGAGCGTCGTCTAGAAGCAACTGAAGTCAACTTATTGCGTGTACAGGACCTCATTCGTGAAGTACGTCGTCAATTGCGCCCACTTGAGCGTCAGGCAGAAGCTGCTCGCCGCCATGGTGAAATCGTTGGAGAACTTCGCGCACTGCGTTTGTTCTTGTCTGGTCGCGAAGTCGCGGCATTGCGTGCAAGGCTCACAGTTCTTGCGGGCGAAAAACTTGCTGGCGATTCGGGTGAGAAAGAAATCCGCCAGAAACTGGCTGCCCTAGACACAGAAGTATTGGCAGCTGAAGCGGAATTGTCTGCCCGCGGTGAATCTGGTGTCAATGATGAATTGATGCGTGTCGAACAGTTGCGTGAACGTGCACGTGGGCTTGCAGCAGTTCTTGCTGAACGCCGCCGTTCAATGGAACGCGATCAGGGTCAACTCATTGCAGATGATGTTGTGGCAGCGCTTGAGGCCGATGCGGCGCAAATGCGTGAAGAACTGATTGAAGTTGAACGCAGTCTTGCCATTGCAATGCAGGAAAATGATTCTCTGCTTGAAGAAGAAGAAACGTTTGAGCGTGAGCGCACTGAACAGGGTCTCTTCCACATGGTGCAGAGCAATGAAGCATCAAATGCTGCAGCAGAAGTACGTGGCGAGCTTCGCACATTGCGCAACACTGTGGAACAAGGTGCTGGCGAAGCCCAAAAGATGCAGGCTCGTACTGAGCAATTGATTGCACATGATGCAAATGTTGCCGCGGGTATTGATCGTCTGCAGTCTGAATTGGCTGATGCCGAAACTGAAGTTGGCTCTTTGCGCGCTCAGTTGGTTGATGTCACAGAGACTCGCGAACAAATTGAATTGCTGGGTGACGAAGCACAAGTTGCACGTGCCGCAGCAGAACGTCGCAGTGCGCGTGCCGCAGCAAAGTTGGAAGCATTGGAAGAAGCTGTCGCTTCCTCGCGAGCTCGTATCGGTGCTGAACACCTAGCCAATGTTTCCGGAGTAGTTGGCGCACTGGTTGATCTTCTTGATGTAGATGCTGGCTGGGATGCAGCAGTGAAGGCATCGCTTGGTGAAGCTCTTGCATCAATTGTTGTATCCGATTCCACATCTGCGCGTCGAGCAATTGAAGCGTTGCAGGCCGTTGATCACAACGGTGCTGTTCTTGCACTTGGAATCAGCCAGAGTTCATCCACTTCGTTGCCATCTGCTGTTCAATCAGTTCGCTCACACGTCCGGCCTGCATCTGGAGCACCTGCTGCCTTGGCTGCATTGCTTGATTCGTTGTTGTCGCATATCGGTTGCGCCGATGATTTAGATGCTGCAATTGCAGTTGTAGAGACTTCTTCTGCAGCAATTGTGGTCACTCGTCGTGGTGACCGTTTGTCTCCATCGGGTTGGCGCCTTGGTGCTGCTGATGATCATGGTTCACAAGAAGTCATTGATCGCACTCGTGTCGAAGTGGAATCAGCCGTAGCTGATCTTGCTCGACTTGCCGCCGAAGTGGAATCAGCAAAAACACGTCTCGTTGCTGCTCGCCAGCAGGGAACTCAACTTCAATCGCAAATTGACCGCCAATTGGTCGTGGTGGAAAGTGCGTCAGACAAGTTGACCACTGCAGTAAATGACCGTCGCGCCAATGCGGCCGAACAACAAATCACTCGCGATGCCGCAGCCGAGACTCGTGCGCGCTTGACTCAGTATCAACAGCGCGTATTGGAACTTGAAGAGATTCTGCCCGGCCTTGAAGAGTCTGAAGCCGCTGAAGTTGCGGCCGCTCGTGCTCAGACAGAAGAACGAGCCACCATTGACTCTAAGTCGGCCCACCTTGTGTTGCGTCGCAAAGATCTTGACGTTCGAGTTGCAGGTTTGCGCGAGCGGGAACAATTCTTGAAGCAACGCACAAGTGATACTGAGCGACGTCTCGCAACTGACTCTGCTGCTCGTCTTGAAGCTGGTGCTCGTCGTCAGAAGATCGAAGCAGCGCTTGTCGCGATTGGTTTGCTGTCGGACCTTGTTGAAACGCATAAAGCTTCAACAGAAGTACGTCTTGCTGACCTGCACGAGATGCGTCGTCGTCAAAGTGATGAAGTGCGCGCCGTTGCAACTCGTCTTGATAACGCACGTCGTGGACGCCACGAAGCTGAACAGCAGCTTGAAGAACTTCGTGAACGTGTTCGTCGGGTTGATGTGGAAGAAGCAGAAGCCCGTATGCGCCTAGAAGCTGCTGTCGAAATGATTCGCCGTGATCTCGAAGTAGAGCCAGAGGAAGCTGAAGCTGCACCAATGCCAGAAGCGATAGAGGGCGTTACCCACGCAGATCGTGCACGTGTCCTTGAACGCGATATTCGTCTCATGGGCCCAATCAACCCGCTTGCTTTGCAAGAGTTCACTGAACTGCAAGAACGTCACCAGTTCCTTGAAGAACAACTGAACGACGTTCGCGCTTCACGCCGGGAACTTGCCCAGGTAATCGCAGCAGTAGACGTCGAAATTCAGTCCGTGTTTGCTGAAGCATTTGCTGATGTAAGCGTGAACTTCACGAACCTCTTTGCGTTGTTGTTCCCTGGCGGTAAGGGCAAGTTAGTCCTTACGAACCCGGACGACATGTTGAACACAGGTATTGAAGTGGAAGCACAGCCACCAGGAAAGACATTCAAGAAGTTGTCGTTGCTGTCTGGTGGAGAGCGTTCCCTAACCGCACTCGCATATCTGTTTGCAGTGTTCCGCAGTCGTCCTTCTCCGTTCTATGTAATGGACGAAGTGGAAGCAGCGCTTGACGATGTCAACTTGCACCGTTTCCTTGGTCTCGTCAGTGAATTCCGCCGTGATGCTCAACTCATCATCGTTAGTCACCAGAAGCGCACCATGGAAGCAGCCGATTGTCTCATGGGTGTTTCGATGCAGCCGGGTGGCTCGTCGAAGGTCATCACTGAACGTTCCACTGACGCATTGACGCGCTAGGAACTCAGATGCTCGCTTCGGCCACAACAAACATTGCCATTGCACTTGGTGCTAGCGGCACGGGCGTCGCGATTCTCGTTGTCCTTCGCAGCCGCAGCAACCGCACCCGAACTGTTGCGAGTCCTGCAGTTGAGACGTCTGCAGACGATGTCAACGTGCCGACTGTCGTCAAGACCGCTGAAGCGACTGTCACGCCGACAGTGCGTGAGAAAGCTGGTCGCACGCGTTCCTTGTTCGCATCAGCTTTTCAATCCATTCGCGGACGAGGAATCGATTCCGCCACCTGGGACGAACTTGAAGAAACTTTGTTGCTTGCCGATATTGGCATTGGGTTAGCAACACGATTACTTGATCCGCTGCGTGCTGCCGTAAAGGACGGTTCATTACGCTCGCCAGACGAGGTGATTGCTGCTTTGCGTGAAGGCATGACAGCTCAATTGGCTACGTCAGACCGTTCATTACATCTCGACGCTGTTGGTTCGCCGAACGTCTGGCTGTTCGTTGGTGTCAATGGTGTTGGTAAAACCACCACCATCGGAAAAATTGCAACGGCACAGACTGCACAAGGCACAACAGTTCTTATGGCCGCTGGCGATACGTTTCGTGCAGCAGCAGCTGAACAGTTGCAAGTGTGGGCGGAACGATCAGGCGCCGCATTCGTGCGCGGAGCCGAAGGGGGAGACCCAGCGTCGGTCATCTTTGATGGAATTCAAAGCGCTGCTGCAAAGGGAATCGAATTAGTACTTGGCGATACAGCAGGGCGTTTGCAGAACAAATCAAACCTGATGGAAGAACTCAAGAAGGTGCGACGAGTTGCTGACAAGGCTGAAGGCGTCGTGAACGAAGTTCTGTTAGTCATCGATGCGACCACTGGCCAAAACGGTCTTGCGCAAGCACGTGAGTTTGCAGCAGCCACGGATGTCACCGGAATTGTTCTAACCAAACTCGATGGTTCAGCAAAGGGCGGCATTGTGTTTGCCATTGAAACTGAGTTAGGAATACCAGTCAAACTGGTCGGCCTCGGAGAAACTGCTGTCGATTTGATTGCGTTTGACCCGTCTGAGTTCATTGCGGCACTGTTCGAATAGGCCACAGAAAGTGCTGCCATCTTCGAGGAATCATTGTCTATAAAATAGGGTCGAACAAAAAGGTATTCATGTTGCATCGTCGTTTTTTCTCCACTGTCGCAGTTGTTGCTACGTCGGCTCTCATGTTTGTGGCCTGTGGATCAACTGAGCCGTTGGTTCTGTCGCTGAAGTCATCACAGGTGAAGTCAGGTTCTAATCGCGCTGATCCATCTTCTTCGCAAAATGCAGAAGATGCAAAGTTGGCATACGCACAAGATGTTTCATATTCAGTCCTGAATGAACTTCCTGATCTGGGAGATACAGCCGCAGCATGGTCGGTGAATCCCTTGAAAGAAAACATAGGCACACTGAGAAAGTTGGCAGTGTCATTCGGGTTGTCAGGTGACGTAGTGAAAGAAGATAAGAACAACTTCTCTATCGGACTAGATGATAAGACAGGCGCAGGGTTGCGACTATTTGTGGATGTGTCAAGTGCGTGGTGGAATTATTCATCGGGTGCAGCAAGTAGTGGAACAACCTCGTCTGTTGCATGCCCACCCGATGCAGAATGTGCAGATGTCGGCGACCCAGTAGGGAATCCAGCACCGCCAGCGAATCTCCCTGACGAGGCGACAGCAATTGCGCGCGTGAGTCAATTGTTGAAGGATGCCAGCCTGCGAGTGAAGCCATATTCGTTTACGGCCACAAAGTCAGAATGGTCAACCGATGTTGTCGGAACGTTCATGGCGCGAGACATTTCCAGCAATATGTCCTTGTATGTTTCTTTCGGCAGCGATGCGAAAATTACGTACGCATCAGGCCCGTTAGTTGAACTGAAAAATGCTGGTTCATATCCTCTTATCGCACCAAAAGAGGCAGTGAAGCGGTTGAGTCAATTTCAATACGGGTTGGTTGGGCCCACTGCGCGATCTGCTATCGATTTGGCAGTGTCGTCTCCGGTAACTGACAGTTCGACTCCTGTTGCCATCACGGTGCCCATTACTGGCGTGCGCTTGGCTCTTATGCAAACAACTTTGACAAACAAATCAACTATCTTGTTGCCCGCGTACACCTTCACTAATACTGATGGAGATGTTGGCACTGTTCTTGCAATTGAAGAGAAATATCTTTCGTATGGCGACAGCGAAGTGACTGATGGCGGGGAACCGGAGCCTGAGCCTGAGCCGAAGCCTGTTGACCCTGGTTCATCCGATGGTTCACCAGGAGCAGTTCCTGGGCCAGCCGAGAATCCAACGAATCCAGTGGCGGCACTTGATGATGCGTCAGCGAAAAAATTGATTGGTCTCACAGAGGCGGAGGCACAAAAAGTCGCAGCCGAAATGGGATGGCAATTCCGCGTCGCAATGCGTGATGGTGAGGCTTACATGTTGACTACTGATTATCAGACCAATCGAGTCAATCTCACGATTACCAAGGGTTATGTCACTGCCGTTGTCGTTGGCTGACGCTCTTTTTCGGTGGCAGAGCGCCGATAACCTGAGAACCGCATGTTTGATTCGTTAGGCGACCGGTTACAAGGAATAGCAAAGCGCCTTCGCGGCAAAGGTCGTCTCACCGAGGCTGATGTTGACGAAGTACTTGCTGAGATTCGTACTGCACTCTTAGAAGCCGACGTCAACGTTGGTGTTGTGCGCGACGTCGTTGCGCGTATCCGTGAACAAACAATCGGCATTACGGTTTCTGAAGCGCTCGACCCAAGCCAACAAATCATCAAGATTGTTAACGCTGAATTGGTGGCAATGCTTGGTGGGGAAACTCTCAAGATTGCATACAGCAGTATTCCGCCCACAGTCATTCTTATGGCTGGTCTGCAAGGTTCGGGTAAAACCACCAGTGCTGCAAAGTTGGCACGTTGGTTCAAATCACAAGGTCGCCAGCCACTTCTTGTCGGAGCAGACTTACAACGCCCGGCCGCTGTTGATCAGTTGCGCACGCTCGGCGCTCAAGTTGGTGTGCCCGTGTTTTCAGAACCAGGCGACCCTGTAAATACGGCACGTCGCGGTCTTGAAGAAGCACGTCGACTTGGCAAAGACATTCTTATTGTCGATACAGCTGGTCGTTTGGCCATTGATGAAGAAATGATGCAGCAAGTAGCTGACATTTCTCGCGCTGTCATTCCGAAGTACACGTTCCTTGTTGTCGATGCGATGACTGGTCAAGATGCAGTCAGTGTTGCTAAAGCATTCGATGAGCGTCTGGCAATTGATGGCGTCATTCTTAGCAAACTTGATGGTGATGCGCGCGGTGGTGCTGCATTGTCGGTCAAGACCGTTATCGGAAAGCCAATCGCATTTGCGGCAACCGGTGAACGAATTGATGCCTTCGAACAGTTTCACCCAGACCGTATGGCCGGCCGCATCCTTGGAATGGGTGACGTGCTTACGCTCATCGAGCAAGCAGAAAAAGTTTTTGAAGCAGACCAAGCTGAAGAAACTGCCGCCCGCATGCTTGAGGGTCAGTTCACTCTGGAAGATTTCCTCGAGCAGTTACAGCAACTGAAAAAAATGGGTCCGCTGTCCGGAATCATGGGAATGCTTCCTGGCATGCCAAAGGAAATGAAGGATGCCCAGGTCGGCGACGATCAAGTGAAACTCACTGAGGCAATTATTCGTTCCATGACCCCACACGAGCGCCGGTCCCCGGAAATTATTAATGGCAGTCGTCGCACACGAATCGCCGTAGGAAGCGGAACACAGGTCGCAGACGTCAACAAACTCATCAAGCAGTTCACTGAAATGCAAAAAATGATGAAGAAGATGGGCGGCCTCGCAAAGCCACAAGGCAAGCAGGGCAAGGGAAAGAACAAAGTCAGCACCCGCCAGGCCATGCGTGAGCTTGGAGACATGTTTGGTGGCGCTGGGGGCCCTGGTGGGTTCCCGGGCATGCCAGGCGCTGGCGGGCCCGGCCAATTTCCTCCGTTTTCAAAGTAGGGATTTCGTTGGGGAGTCGGGCTTTGCACCGCTAGCCTTACCTAGTCCCGAACTGGGTCCTTTCAGGAGAAAATCGCACCATGGCAGTGAAATTGCGCCTAACACGAGTTGGCAAGACCAAACAACCTCAGTACCGCGTTATTGCGGCCGATTCTCGTCGCGCCCGTGATGGCCGCTTCATCGAGATCCTCGGTCAGTACAACCCACGTACCGAACCATCAACAATCACGATCGACAACGACAAAGCTGTCAAGTGGCTCATGGAAGGCGCACAGCCAACAGAGCGCGTTCGTAAACTTCTTGAAATCAGTGGGGCGTGGGCACAGTTCACAGCCGCACGAGCTAAGTAATCCCGTGTCAGATTTCGACGACGAAAACACTCTTGAAGCTCCCATCGCAACAGCGGTACTCGCACATATCGTGCGCAGCATTGTTGATGATGCAGATGCAGTGAACGTCACTTCAGGTCCTGGCAAGGGCGACAAGATTCTCCTCGAGGTTCGTGTTGGTCCTGGCGATCTTGGTCGCGTTATCGGCCGTCGCGGTCGTACTGCACAAAGCATTCGCACAGTTGTCCGCGCAGCGGCAACAAACGACGATGTTGATGTCGACGTCGACTTTGTCGACGCCTGAGCAATTTGCTCCCTAACTCCGCGCCTGAAGGCCTTTTAGAGGTCGGTCGCATTGGAAAGCCCCACGGCGTTCGTGGTGATGTCTTTCTCTCCATTACTTCTGATTTAGAACAACGCCGATCCGTCGGTTCTGAACTCATCATTGTTGAAGGTGGCGCGCAACGAACGTTGACCATTGCAACAGTTCGCCCACAACAAGATCGTTGGGTTGTTCACTTCGAGGGCATCGATGATCGCAATGCGGTTGAAAAACTCACGAACAAATATCTCTATGCAGAACCAATTGATGGCGCTGAAGGTTTATGGGTTCACCAACTCATCGGCTCCGACGTTATTGATATGGCCGGCACTTCTTGGGGTACCTGCACTGGTGTACTTCATAACCCAGCCCACGACTTGTTGGAACTGGCATCAGGCGTTCTTGTGCCAATCCCATTCGTTGAGTCCTGCATTGATGGCGTTACCACCATTAATCCGCCAGAAGGCCTGCGCGAAGCTCTGTTATCTGACACATCTAACGACGAAGAATAGGTAGCGTCCACAGAGATGCGCATTGATGTCTTTTCGATCTTTCCCGACATTGTCGACGGATTCTGCACACACAGCCTGTTAGGTCGTGCTCGTGAAACTGGCGCCATTGACGTACGCACTCACAACATTCGTGACTTCGCAACTGATGTTCACAAAACTGTCGACGACAATCCGTTTGGTGGCGGTGCCGGAATGCTCATGCGTCCCGAACCAATTTTCGCCGCAGTAGAAGCAGTGCAGCCACCGCGTCCGTTGTTGCTTCTCGGCCCTGGCGGTCAGCGGTTCAATCAACAGATGGCACAGACCCTGGCCGCCTCAGGTGGTTTCAGCATGTTGTGTGGCAGGTATGAAGGCGTCGACCAGCGCGTTCGTGAGCACCTTGTCGACCATGAAGTCTCAGTCGGCGATGTTGTGCTGGCCGGTGGTGAAGTAGCTGCCTGTCTCGTCATCGAAGCAGTGACTCGCCTGATCCCTGGCGTCATGGGCAACGCCGTTTCGCCCGTCACTGAGAGTTTTGGGGCTGAGGGGCTCTTGGAAGAGCCCCAGTACACACGCCCTGCTGAGTTCCGAGGTTTCGAGGTTCCAGACGTCCTACGAGGGGGAGACCACGGCCGTGTGGCTGCCTGGAGGCAGGCCCAAGCCCTCTGGCGCACCCTGCAACAGCGCCCAGATCTCATCGAAGCCCGTGGCGGGCTGACGAAAGATGAACTCGCCTTGTTGGAAGGGGTGGCCTTTGCCTCGTATCCTTCAATGTTCCCTACGGAATGACCTTTTCTTTCGGTCACCCGCACACATCACAGTTTGAAAGCACGCACTCATGAAGATCACAGACATCGTTGACAACCAAAACAAGCGTGACGACATCCCGACCTTTGGTCCTGGAGATGAAGTCAAAGTGCACGTACGCGTTATCGAGTCGGGCAAAGAGCGCGTTCAGATCTTTCAGGGCAACATCCTTCGTATCCAAGGTTCCGGAATTTCAGAGACCTACACAGTTCGTAAAGTCAGCTACGGCGTTGGCGTCGAGCGCACCTTCCCTATGCATGCTCCTTCAGTAGCAAAGATCGAGGTAATTCGTCGCGGTGATGTTCGTCGCGCGAAGTTGTACTACCTCCGTGATCGCGTTGGTAAGGCCTCCAAGATTCGTGAGAAGCGCGAGGCGTAAGCCTCTCGCCTCAAGAGACGCGGAAATCATTTATGAATACCGATGATCTCGACAATTTTGAGGCTGACCGCGAGTACAAACTCGCCCAGGAATACCAAGATGTCGTCAGCATGTTCAAATATGCCGTCGAGACAGAACGCCGGTTTTATTTGGCCAACGAAGTCAAGGTGAATGTCACCGGTGACAGCGCACGGCCACTAATCGAAGTGGAAATGACCGACGCATGGGTATGGGATATGTACCGCAAGACCCGATTCATCCCCACAGTACGGGTGCTGAGTTTCAAAGACGTCAACGTGGAAGAGCTTCCGTCGAGCGATCTGCTGAATCCGAACGAGATCTAGCAACTATTCGCCTTGCCCGAGCGCGGTGGGCAGAACAACGCGCAGCCGATTGGTATGTGTCTCGCGGGTTCACAGTTATTGCACGCAACTGGACCATGCGTGGCGGAGAACTTGACGTTGTTGCGAGGCGAGGGAACCTCATTGCGGTCTGTGAAGTAAAGGCTCGCGCCACAAACAACTTTGGTTCGCCGTTAGAAGCAATGACACAGTTAAAACAACAACGTGTTCGGCGTGCAGGTTTTGCATTTGTCCGCACTCTCGAAGAATCAGGGCTTCATGTTCGGTTTGACGTGGCTGCAGTGCTCGGGACGAAACTAGAAATGCACGAAGACATTTTCTAAATCAGCGAGTCGCGCCAGTACTGCGTCGTTGCCAGCATGCATGGTGCCAATGGCGACGCAAGTCAGGTGCTTCGCGCGGCACTGCAACGGTGTGTCCCATGCCAGATGGAATCTCTTGGTTGCATCCTGGGCACAAATACTCTTTCAACGCTTCATACGGTTGAACGCGGCGCGTATCAACCTCGCCGTACAGGTCATCCCAAATATCACGAGCCATGGTGATTACCCGAGAAATGCCCACGCCACGAGTGCAGAAGCAACACAGATGGCCATTGCCACAAACCACACATCGCTTTTGCGGGCTACTTGTTTGCGTGTCGGATTAAATCCCATTCACTCAGTATCGCTGCACAACCGCCGTTCTGCACGGACTCTCGGTGAGTAGCGTGGAGTCAATGCGCCGCACCATCATTGCCACCACTCTTGTGGTGTTGTTTCTCGGCTCTGGCGCACCCGCATTGGTGAGTGCCGAAACAACTACGACCACTGAAGCTCCTGCAGTCGCCAGTTCAACCAGCACTAGCACCACATCTACGACAACATCAACCACTACGACTGTGCCTACTGCAGTCACCACCGTGCCGGAAGGTTGTGCATTGCCTCCAGTCGCTCAGGCGGTGTTTGTGGGCACTATTGCATCTCTTGATCCGGTTGCTGCCGTGTTCACAGTGACGCAAGTTCGTGCCGGAACTCTTGACGGTTATATCAATGCAGATTCCTTGGAAGTGCGATACGGGCGCGACGTGAAGTATCTGAAGAAGGGCAAGACATACATTGTTGGCGTTGCTCTCGACAGCGTGACCTCGAAATTGTCCTCAACTATTCGTGACTCGAACGAACTCTTTGGTGGCGCCGAAGTAGCAGGCTCAAATGTTCGTTGTCCAAAGTTTGAAGCAGCGGCTCGTACTTTGCACAGCGACGGTACGAGCATCGATTCTGGGTTGTTCGTCACCATCTTTGATCAGCCACTGCGTTTGTTGGCTGCATTGGTGCTGCCCGCATTGCTCGTTTTTCTAGCGTTGCTAGCTCTTGTGTGGTTCCGTCGCGGAATGCGTCGGTAAAAGAATTAGCTAGGCAGTAAATGCTGCAGTAGCTAGTGCACGCAGTTCAGTTACAGCGTGTGCAAGACCTTGTGGGTCGCGATACAGCGCACTGCCAGCAATCAAAACATTTGCTCCGGCTTTCGCTGCGCCTGCGATGGTTGTAGGCGAGATGCCGCCATCAACTTCAAGATGCACTGTGTCGCCAAGACCACGCGCTGTAATCATGTCGCGTACTTGGCGAATCTTTGGTTCCATTGTCTTGATGTAGCTCTGGCCACCAAAACCTGGGTTCACAGTCATCACTAACACCATGTCAACAAGATCAAGAACGTTCTCAATTGTGCTTGCCGGCGTGTGGGGGTTCAGTGCAACAGCTGCTGTTGCACCCATTCCACGAATGTTTTCCAATGTGCGGTGCAGGTGTGTGCATGCTTCGGCATGAACAATGAGGCGTTGGCATCCTGCTTCTACGTAGCGTTGCGCCATTACATCTGGAGTCAGAACCATCAGGTGAGCCTCGAAAGGCTTCGTGCTGTACGAACGGGCAGACGCAATGACATCTGGCCCGAAGGTGAGGTTTGGCACGAACTGGCCGTCCATCACGTCCCATTGAATAATGTCAACGCCGGCCTCGTCGAGGGCACGAACCTCTTCACCGATCTTGGAAAAATCGGCGGGAAGGACTGATGGGGCAATAAGAACAGGCAATGTCACGCCTCTCACACTAGCGAAACGACTTTCACTCGGACTTGCGCCGTAGCCTGTCACGGTGACAACACCCCATTCTGTACGTATTGAAAAGCTCGTCGCAGGCGGCGAAGGCATTACCCGCCTTGAAGATGGCCGCGTTGTATTCGTTCCAGGCGTCCTTGCCGGTGAACTAGTTGAGATCTCATTGTCCGAGGAAAAGAAAGACTTTGGCCGTGGTCAATTGATCTCAGTTCTTGAGCCATCGGCCAATCGTCGCGTTCCGCCGTGCCCTCACGTTGCTGAAGGTTGCGGTGGCTGCGATTTCCAACACATCGAACGACGCATTCAAGGTCAAGCCAAACTTGCCATTGTGGCCGAGGCATATGCCCGCACCGCCCGCATGGAGATTGACCCACAATTGCGACGCCTTACAGACGATGCTCGTCGCACCACAGTGCGCATGGTTGCTGGCGACGACGGCATCATCGGATTTCGCGCCCATGATTCACACGACATTGTTCCAGTAACCAATTGCATGATTGCTCACCCACTCATCAACGACTTCATTGCGAACCCTGTTCTTGAAGGCGCTGGCGAAGTCACCATTCGTGTTGGTGCACGTACAAACAACATCGGCGTGTGGTGTCATGAAGGCAAACTCGCAAACGGTCTTCCCGCTGGTTTGAAAACAGGTGAGCGCGCGTCTATTTCTGAAGTAGTGGGCGAGCACACATACAAGGTGTCAATGGGCTCGTTCTTTCAGTCATCACCCGAAGCTGCCGAACTCATTATCGATTCTGTGTCGCGTCGTCTCGACAAACTCGGCATCGAAGGCGGATACATGGTTGATGCCTACGGCGGCATTGGTCTTTTCAGCCTCGCGTTCTCACAGCGTTTCGACGAATTGATGCTGGTTGAGTCTTCTGAATCTGCTTGCAAAGACGCAGTACGTAACTTGGCTGAATGTGCAGCGACAATCGAGCAAGCAAACATGGATCAGTGGGATGCCATGGAAGCAGATGTGGTCATCGCAGACCCATCACGCCATGGGCTTGGCAAAATGGGTGCAGCGTCAGTTATTGCTACTGATGCGCACACAGTCATCTTGGTCAGTTGTGACCCTGTTGCCGGTGCACGCGACGCTAAGTACCTGTGCGACGCTGGCTACAAGCTTGGCGAAGTAGAAGTGCTGGACATTTTCCCAGAGACTCACCACGTCGAAGTGGTCGCAGCTTTCAGTCGTTAGCTGATTACGCAACTGTAGCGCGGCGCTTGCGGCGGCGTGCTTGGTTCGGAAGAATTAGACCAGCTGCAATAGCTAATGCGATTGGAATGGCTATCAATACTCGAGTGAGTGTTGATGTTTGTTCTACATCTCCAATGTAAAGACCAACTGCAAACGTGGCTGATTTGCCGTTTGGAAGTTTTGCAACAACAGCTAAACGGTGAGCGCCTTTATCTATGTTCTTCGGAACAGCGAATGTTGCAACCACCGTGCCTTCGGGGCCAACTGAGGCAGAGCCAAGATTTGTCGGGGTGGAATACAACCACACGTCAACTTCTGATGATGGTTTGAATCCACCGACATTCAGTTTGATGAGATCACCTGATTGCAGTCGAAGGTTTCCGTCGGAATCAAGTGGGGTCACTTTTCCAGATTTTCCAGTGCTTGAAATCGACGCACGCACAGGGCCCGATGAGATTACTAACTGGTTGTTTTCACGGGTGATGTTTGGCGTCAAGGGAGTGCCGTCAATTGAGAGTGCGCCATCGCCAGGTTCTACCTGAGGAATGACAGGAGCAGGGGATGTTGAATTTCCCTGTCGTGCAACCGCAACTGATGTCGTGGTCGTGGTTGCCATTTTTTGAATTGGTGTAGCCGTGGTGCTGGTTGACGTATTTGCTCGAACCTGCGGTGCGACTGCACCTAGAGTTGTTGGCGCAATAGTTGCAATAGACGCTTGGCCCGTCGCAACAGTAGTAACTGGCGCTTGAATCTCGATAGTAACGGTTCGCGGTTCTGACGAAGTGGTGATTGGTGCAACCGTTGCAGTGGTT
>CAMDLK010000008.1 GCA_945901725.1 Bifidobacterium breve
TACGAAACACCAATGCGTATTTACCCAGCTAGCCATTACACAATGGGCGGTTTGTGGGTTGACTACGAGTTGCAAACAAACATTCCTGGTTTGTATGCAGCTGGCGAAGCCAACTTCTCTGATCATGGCGCTAACCGTCTCGGTGCATCTGCACTGATGCAAGGTCTTTCAGATGGCTACTTCGTATTGCCGTACACAATCGGAAACGGACTTGCTCCGTTGTTGGGTAAATCAATGCCAGGTATTGATCATCCAGAATTCAAAGCTGCTGAAGAAGCTGCTCGCGAGCGCTTCAATGCCTACCTTGCAATCAACGGAACAAAATCACCTGATTACTTCCATCGTGAACTTGGAAAAATCATTTGGGATTACTGCGGAATGGAACGTACCGAAGAAGGACTGAAAAAAGCATTGGAACTTCTTCCTGCGCTATATCAAGAATTCAAAACAGACCTTCGCGTAACCGGTGATGGCGACAGCCTGAACCAAACGCTTGAGAAAGCAGGTCGCGTAGACGACTTCTTCCAGTTGGGAATGCTGATGTGTCGCGATGCGCTTGATCGCAATGAAAGCTGCGGCGGTCACTTCCGTTCTGAATATCAGACAGAAGATGGCGAAGCACTCCGCGATGACGAGAACTACTGCCACGTTGCCGCATGGCAATGGGGCGGCGACCCAATGACACCAAACCTGAACGTTGAACCGCTCGAATTCGAAGCTGTTCACCTCGCGACTCGGAGCTACAAATGAGCAATCACCTCAAGAACATCACATTGCGCATTTGGCGTCAGGCTGGTCCTGCAGCAAAGGGCAATTTCGAAACCCATGTGGTCGACGAAATCACAGACGAGGCCTCGTTCCTTGAGATGCTCGACATCTTGAACGACAAACTCGTCACAGAAGGCAAAGAAGCAGTGGTGTTTGACCATGACTGTCGTGAAGGTATCTGCGGCACTTGTTCACTCATGATTGACGGACAAGCACACGGACCACAACGCGGCACAGCCACATGTCAATTGCACATGCGTCAGTTCAAGAGCAATGACACCATCACAATTGAGCCATGGCGTGCATCAGCATTTCCCATCATCAAAGACCTCATGGTTGACCGCTCTGCATTTGATCGCATTATTGAATCGGGTGGTTACATCTCGGCTGATACCGGTGGTGCACCAGATGCCAACTTGATTCCGATTTCCAAAATTGTGGCTGACGCTGCGATGGACTCAGCTGCTTGCATCGGTTGCGGAGCATGCGTTGCAGCGTGCCCAAATGGTGCTGCCAACTTGTTCACTGGTGCAAAAATTGCTCACCTCAGCCGTCTGCCTCAGGGCCAGGCCGAGCGTTACTCACGCGTTGAGGCCATGGTGGAAACCATGGATGAGAAATTCGGTTCATGCACAAACCATGGCGAATGTGAAGCAGCCTGCCCGAAGGAAATTTCCATCGACGTCATTGCCCTGATGAACAAGGACTTCCGCAAGGCCAAGTTTGCTAACCGCAAGGATCTTGCTCGCAAATAAATTGCTGGGGCTTTAGAACGCGTCGCGCGCAGAAATAAAGTGTGCGCAGAATTGAGTGGATCTGTGTCATGCCAGCTAGGGGTTGCTGTTTTCGCCGTCCCAAGGGAAGAATTGGCTCTCTGCCCACTCATCGAAGGCGCTGATGATGTGTTCCTCCCCGACCAATTCGGCTTCGTCAATTAACTCAATTTGGAAAGTCTTACCGTCGATGCGGTCATTGTGGCAACGCTCAATCTCTTCCTCAGACACCCAGTTGTTTGGGCACATCCGCATGACGAGACGGGTCGCGGCAAGAAGGTCAACTACGCCCTCCGTCGGGTTCTCGTCAAAGACATGAAACGGTACGCTACCCAACTCCTCCCACAAGGTCTCCAGGAACGCATCATTGAATATTGCGTGTACAGCTTCTGATGGAGTCGGTTGGTACTGCTCAAAGTTTGTGTTGCGCTCGAGAGATGCTGCAACAAGTGCAATGGCGATGTCGCAGCAGAGCGAATCATTTTCATCAAGAGCATTCCGTCGTATTTCACCAAAGAATGCAACTATGTCAGTGACACGCGATACGAAGGAACTGTGTACATACGGATCGGACTGGTCGCACTCATCTCGGTACTTCTGAATGATCGTGACAATGTACGTCAAATCAAGCGTCCCCGTCGGAACGATATTGCGTTCGTTGATAAGACGTTCGTGATGTGCGGGACTAATGACAAATTTCATGGTTTCTCCATTCATGGGGGCCACGTTACGCACATGTTCCTGTAGGAAAAACGTTCGAAAATTGATACTTTTTGAATCTTTTTTTGGGTGAGTAATTGAGTAAGGAATCGCACGCTCGAACACCAACCATTAATCGACACGAAGTACCCCCCAGGCTCGAGAAGGGCGTTACGCGCCTTGAGGCAATTGTCAATGAGGCAGGCGCTGACCTCTTTGTAGTACAGCCGGGTAGGGCTTCTCGAGAAGTCGAGATGTTTGTGTTCGTTCGTGACGAATACTGTTCATTTCGCACGTGGTGGACCAACGATGGCGGGCTAGATCTGTCTCGATTGGAAGTGACTGGTTCTAACTCGCCATCACTCAGCGATCTTGTCGCCTCGGGCATCAATCAAGCCTTCTCCTGAGGCTTCTAGAAATCCTCGGTCCATTGGTTGCGTGAGCTGGCTGCGTTCTGTGATTCCTTGATGACAGCGATGAGGTTTTTTGCTGCCTTGGCTTGAGCCTTGGCCGATGATTGTTCTGACTCCTGAACTTTCACAATGCGATTCTTGATCTTGTTGAATGTTCGAAGGCCTAATGTCGTCGGTTCAACATCTCCCAACCAATAGTTGATTGCGTCCTTCAGCGCGCCCCATTGCTCGGGGGCAATTGTGTCGCCATCGGCCAATGTTTCGAGCATTGCCTCAAGATACGTAACCAATGTGTTCAACATGTCGAGGGCCAGTTTTTGTCCGAAAGGAATGTAGCCACTTGAGCCGGTGAATGAATTCAGGCTGTCCATTGCAATGAAATTCGCAACCATTGGGCGTGACGCTCTTGGCACAGTCTGATGAAGGGCAGCTTGGAAGAGGACACCGCCGTGGAATGAATCCATCGCGAAATTGTCGTAGACAGGCTGAACCAACGTGCGCACGATTACTTGGTCGGTAGTGCGCGAACGGTCCACTGCAAGCCATGCGGTGTACTTAGACAACACTTTGTACTTCACTGACATCTCCACAATTTTCTTTTCCAGTGCATCGTGGCTGTCCATGCCAGATGCTGCGAAGTCTGATGACATCATCCCGTAGTCAAGAGATTTGATGTGTTGGCTAGCCCAACGTGTTGTGGTGGAAGCGTCAGTGCTGATAGTAATCGGAAGCGTGATCACATGTCCGCTGTCGGCATTCACAACTACCTGATCTCCTTGTTGCGGGCGTGGCATACGGCCGCTGAGGGTCACAATTGTTTCCGGATAGATATCGGGAGCGTGAGATGGAGCTTGGTCCGTTAAGCCCGTGGCTTCCAAACGCGCTTTTGAATGTGCAGCTGTTGCTACGCGGCTCATGACTTTTGCAGAGGCTTCGGCGAGGCCCTGTTGAGAGGAGACAAAGACACAAATACCATTTGCTGCCAACACTTCCAAGAATCCATTAGCGTCTTCCCCTACGGCTACGGCGATAACGCGTGCACCCTTGAGGTCCTTCTCGCGATGCGCCACGGCAGCTGCTTCATCCCCGTAAGCCCCATCTGTGATGATCAACGCGATGCGCTCAATATCTGCAGAGTCTTGCAAGTCGTCCAACATTGCAAGTGCGGCTCCACCTGCCTTGAATGCTTCGGTAAGTTCCGTGCCGCCACGTGCACGAATGGTTGCGAGTTCTTTACGAAGAGCTTGCTTTGAAGCACGCGTTGCGGGCACAAATCCGTGCTCTGTAGTTGGGAGAACATCAACCTGATCGTCAAAAGCGAGGATGTGAATTAGGTCGTTGTCAGTGAGGGAGGCAATGAGATCATCAAGAATGCGATGGGCCCATTCGAGATTTGAACCCGACATGCTGCCACTGCGGTCGAGCATGACCTGTACGGCCTTTCGACGTTTAACAACTTTCTTGTCCTTGTCTACGCGGATGTTCACTTCCAATGTGCCCATGTCCTTATCGTCCGTGTCGGCTACCCACTTTGCTACTGCAATGGCAACGGGGAGAGTCCAGTGCAAAATGATGTCTCCAGTAAGACCAAAGTCTGTGATGGATACCTGTGTTGGTGTGACCTGTGCAGATGGAACTGTTTCGCAGATCAGATCTTTTGCTGGTTCGGAAAACGAAATGGTGACAGTGGCGCGAAGTGGCGAGCTGCCAACTCGGCGTGGGGGAGTAATGGTGGACTCATCGGGAACTCCGGCGGGCGTATAACGCTCCTTGATCATTGTGGGGAATCGAACTGACGCCTGTGTTCCGTCAATGGCAGCACGATCGTGCATTTCAATGACAACGGAGATTGCTTCACCTGGGTGAATATTGCCCACGGTAATGGTGAAGATTTCTGCACGTTGTTGTTCGACAATTGCAGCGGAGTGACCTTTATCTTTTGCCTCTTCGTACTCAATACGAGCAGCTTCGCGTTCCTTGATCTCAGCGGCGACTTCACGATCGCCAATCTTCATGGTCATGCCGGTCACTGCGGCACCCACAGGCAATGGAAGAGTGAACACTGCTTCGGCAGGCTCATCAAGTGGATTTTCGAAGGTAGCTTCGACTACCCACATAACGCCGTCGCCGTCTACTGCGCCATTGATGTCAATTGCGGTGACAGGAAAATCTGTGTCACCTGTTGCGAGCCTGATGCCAGGGAGTTCTTGTTCTGTGTATGTAGTCATAATCATGATGGGTCCTTTTTTTGTTCGGTTGATGAATCGTCGGTGAATGAAATAAGCGCAAATAACGCACTGGTTACTCGTTGAATTTCGTCTTGGGTGGGCAAACGATGTGTGAATCCACTGAGTTGGATATTGTGGGAAATTTGAAAGGCCCATCCGTCGGCTTGTGCTGCGGGCTTCATCATTGAATTAACAACAAAGGCTCGGTTCGCACCAACGTTGGCCATCTTCCATGTGGGAAGTTCATCGCGCATAGGTGGCGGGCCAATCTTTTTCAGTGATTGTCCAGCGCTTTGTGCACGACGAACTCGAACAAGGTCTCTGACGTGATCATCGGTCCACATAGACTTTCCACCAGCGCGCAGGGGTGGGCGTACAACTCCGAGAGTGACGTAGTAACGCACGTTTCGTTCTGTGAATTGTTGTGCGATGCGCTCGTCGCCAACAGCGAGATGTGCCGTGGCTTCGTGCACTGCTGTCAGCAGTTCTTCAATATTGAGTAATTCAGACATGGCCCCAGCATACTGGTAGTTTGACAGTAAAACAACTAGCAGTATGACAGTAATAATCCCAAGCCCCATAAGCTTTTCCCTGCCTAGGGGGGGGGCTCTCAGGGCAATCAGGTCCAGTGATCCACGGTTATCAAACGTCAATTCTGTAACCATTCCCGACAATCTCGGCGCCAAGGGACCTTAAGTACAGAGTCACAAGTGTGCACGAAGGAGAAAATATGGCAAGCGCCACAGCTTTTGTTTTGATTGGGTCACCCCATCCGAACGACAACGGAATTGGCCCGGAATGGCTCCTTGAACTCTGGGAAGGAAGCGTGGCTAGGTGGTCCGTAAGAAACCTGCGCGATGGGCAATCTCACGCCTCGATTGAACCATCGAGCCCTGCTGACATTGGGTCCTCCCTAGTACATTTTATCTCGAAACTAACTAGCACCGAGTCGGTTGAAATTTCTGTCGTCGTATCAGCACTCGAGAATTCTTCGGTTATCTCTCATATAGATCTTTTGAAAAGCCTTCGAGAATGTGACGTACACGTTCTGTTGCCGACATACTCCAGAACCTTTAGTTCGTGGTCGCAGAGTTGGAATGAATCTCTTGGTGGATCGCAGGAGTCAAATCAGTAGATGGCTCATTTAGAGTGTGAAATCACAGCTCAAAGGGATGACGGAGCATTTCGTTGGCGTCGATTAGGAGCTTCAGAACCCAATGGTTGGTTACCGGCGGAAATTGTGCCGCAGAATGTCAACGTCGGCTCAATCGTCCTTATTGATTTCACGAACAACGGAGGCCGCACTTCACCTGCGTCATGCCGATTGCGTGATTCTCTAGAAGATGAAAATCCAATCGCAAAAACAAGTCCGGAATTACAAGAGGCGCCTTCGCCCCTGCCATCTTCCGGACTCTTGTTCTGGGTCAACGTTATGAACCCACTTGAAAATGAAAACTCAGGGGGCAAACTTCGCCCAGCTGTACTTGTATCGCAAAAGGGCGACGATTGGCGCGTCATGGGACTTACGACGAAATCTACATACGCGACAGGGGAGCAGCGCCGACCGATTCCAAACGCACACTCAGTCGGCTTATCCGGACCGGGATTCCTTTGGGGTCATTACTTGGTTCGAGTCACAGCCGACAGCGTCCATTCGTACATTGGTAAAGCAAACTATCGACTTGTGGAAGAAATAGTTGATCTCGCTCGACAAGATTTATCGAATGACGAAATTGACGATTTGCGGTCGGTAACACGACCAGACGTTCACAGTGGCCATGCACTACAGATTTCAGTCCACCAAGAAAAAATCCTGCTTACAGCCGACTCTCTTATTGAATACTTCAACTCACATCAGGACCAAATTCTGGAAGACCTGACCAAGTACTTCAGTTCGACTTCATTCACTGGTCGTTACTTCGAACACTATTCAAGGGCAGCTAATCCGTTCGCCTTTGATGGTAACGACATAGCTGCTGTTATGTGTTTGAGTATTTCACCTCATGCAAACATCGCTGCTGCATTATTGAGTTTGAATACAAAGAGCGAATTTATAATTAATGCAGCGGAACGAGAGATTCCAATCTGGCAACGTCCACGATCTGATTATGAAGAGCAAAGCCGATTCAACTTGATTTTTAATGATCTATGTCAGGTTCAAAACATTGCGTCGGTAATCGCATCGAAATTGATGGCGTCGAAGTTCCCACACTCAATTCCAATCAGAGATGGTGATGTAGCCGCCTTGTTGAATCATCCAGAAAAGTGGTGGCTTGGTTGGCACGAAGCAATGCAGTCATCGTCACTGAGGAAACGTCTTTCGTTCTTTAGAGATTCAATTGGTTTCCAAGAAGTCTCACTACTTCGAATAGCTGATGTAGCACTGTGGATGGAGGCCCAACGACGTAAGAAGGACGGCTCTTTGGGGCGTACACTTTGAATCAGGAGGTTCTTTCTTAGATGCCTGAGTACCCGCAGCTCGCTCGTGACATCACCGCTCTTCGAAAGAGGGGCGATGTCGATGGCGCGATCGCAATCTTCAACAAAGCTGACCAAATTGAGAAAGCCAAGCCTGAGCTCAGATCGTCTGTTGCTTGGTGCCTATACGAACGTGACATCAAGTCATGCAGCGGATCAGACATTCGTGTTACCGACGAAATGCTGGCGAAAGCCTTTAAAGCAGTCGGCTCAGTTAGAAAACTTGTGACCCATGATCTGTACTCAAAGTTCAGTGCGTACCCCTGGAGCCTTCTCGCCACCGCACGTCTGATGCGTGACCATGATAAGGACGACCAACTAGTAGCGCTGCTCGCATCTGGTGATGATCCTCTTCTCATCTCATCTGAGAGTGATAACAGTTTTCCATCACATCGAGATCAGTGGGTGTTATTGGCCATCGAGGCTGGCAAACGTGTGTTGAAGGGTGACAACCTCACTCAAACCCGAGTGAAAACCGTTGAACCGATCTTGAAATCTCTTAAGAGATTAAATGACGCCGTTGGCCTATCCAACGAGAAACCGAACGTTGAAGTTGATGGACAAAAGAAGAGATTTCCATCACCCCGACAGCGTTTCCTTCTTCAATACTCGCGGTATCTGCAAGAAATGAATTGGGATGATCAACAAATTGCTTTTTGTGATTCTGTGATTGACAGTGAAGTTTTTTTCAGAGACACAAATTTGAAGTGGATCCTCTACAGATTGTCCCGCGCACTCATACAGTCAAACCCTGCTCGAGCATTGAAAGTATGCGACGACTTTGTAGCTATGGAATACCGCCCGTATGCGCTGCTACTAAGAGCAGAAATTCTTCTCGCAAAAGGGGACAAAGAAGCTGCTTTGCGTGAAACTGCCCATTCTCTGCAGATAATTACGAACAGAGATCTGCCATTCATCACAAAAAATCTGGCATTTCTTGCCGAGTTAACAGATGATTCAAATGTTAAACGTGACCATATACAGATGCTCAGAGCAATCAGGGTCGAACAAGGCCACCCACCGTCGCCGCAACTTGAACAGAAGGCAATAGAGATGAACCTTCCATCCGCTGATCAGGCACCATCTGCCGATGATTTGCGTGACCAATGGATTTCAATTAATCCTGAGCCCAAGAGACCAGTCGCAGTCCATACAAATTCGAAAAAGAAACAGAAATTTGTTGCAGCTAAGCAGTTGAATCAACAGCGAGAGCGCCTCGACAAAGAAAAATACAACCGTGACACGCCCCGATTCGGCGAAGTTGTATTCGCTCCCATAGCTACAGCACAAGGCGATGTCCGGCGGAGACCTGTAATAGTTGTTGGAGAATCCGAAGGGTTACTTCTTGTCCGACTTCTGCATACTCAACCAACAATTGCGGGTGCAATTAAAATTGAATCATGGAATGAAGCTGGGCTAAGACAAGCGACTTTCTGTGTTCCATCCACCAGAGAAGTAGATGCTGCAAGCACCACAGTTATTGGTCGGCTGTCTGACGCAGACGTGGCAAACATCAAAAATTCGTAGATCAAAGTCTCAGTTAATCGACTTCTTCAGCACCAGTTTCATAGTTGAGTCGCATCTTCACCTCACCGCCAACACCGCCAAGATCAGGCAATGAAGACAGTATCCGGCGATATCTACGGTCAGTCTTTGATGAAATATCCACCGTGAATGAGTCATTCCTCGCCTGAAGCCACCCAACAAAAAAGAGTTTCTCACGGTCACTCAACTCAGTTTGAAAAAGCGCATCCCAAATTGTGTGATGTCCACCAACCCATGTTCCAAACTTGGCTTTGTCAAACCAATCACGACGAATTCCTTCACATCGCTCAGGAGTCATATCAGAAACCGAAACAACTGCTCCGTGTCTTGACTGTGTGGACACGGAACTCAACTGGCGCGAGCGCAAACGAAATTCGGCTCGCAAAGACCCACGCTCAGCCATCCCACCAGACTCAACATGCTTGTCATAAAGCGTTGCGGCCCAGCTAGCTGGACCCACGCGAAGAGTTTCTGCACGTCCAGTCCGCCCATCAGCAAATCTGCGTACCTTGATGCGGCCGTCGTGTGGCACGCGAGCTAACCCATCAAGAATCGGCGTCAGCCGTGACGGATCCTTCAAATGAAAATCCCGAACAAGGTCGAGTCGAACCACTCGAGGATCTCTGACAGATACGGTCCGGGAAACACCAGATTCGGTACTGATCTCACGAGCAGGACCAGGTTCGACAAAATACAAAGCCTCTGCCACCAAATCATCGATGGCTTCCTTGGTCTCTTCCAGACTCAGGCCGGCAGTGTTCTCACCCCTAGAGCGATTAGGAAGACTCGCCTCTATCCATGCCATTTCGCCAACGCCAACGCCAACGAAGCCCCCACCGGGCAGCTTGAAGCGATTTCGATCACCCCACTCGGCACGTACCCCTGGCCTCAGACCCCTACCAACCACCGGAATCGCAACCCCGACGGTATCAACAGACAACTCAACCACAGTTCGCCAATCGTACGATTCTGCAGCGTCGGACCTGGGGATTGTCACTAATAGAAGACATTCATGAACCCTTATTCCCTTTTAAAAACAAATCACACGAAAAACAAAACGCAGTCCGAACCCCAGGATTTTTATGCTTTAGCATCAAAATCCCTATTTTGCTTTCAAGCGCAGGGAACATCACGAGTGCGTCGCGCAGCAGCACGACGAGGATGTCTCTGCTAACAGAACACGAGACAAAAGAGGCTTCCGCGGAAGAAGGTTCGAAAATCGGACGAAAATCGCAACTGTTTGTCCCTGCACGCATACCCTTATAAAGTGCCCTTCGAGGGGTCGAAGTTACAATGACATCAAATCAAGCGAACAGAAAACTCTCCCTAGAAGACCTCGCTAGCGCGTTTGGTTGGTCCGGCCCTGAAACATCGGCCGAATGGTATCTGCAACCAAACAAAACGATTCCCCAGTCTGGCAAACGCCATTTCGATCCAAGCAGGCCCGATGGTAAACACCCGGTACTACTACTTGATAGAAAAATCCAAAAGTCGGACCCGCCAACACAGACTTATCCCTGTTGGATACGTAGCGCTACTGTCCCCTCAAGGATCCAACATCTAAAACACAACCACGACGACAATAGGACTTGTGCTCTCAATGCACTTGGTTGGTTCGTTACTGAAAGCTCTGTGCCAATTAGCAAAGAAGATTTAAAGAACTACTTCTGTGATGAACCCCTAGATTCAAAGTTGCTTGTTTCTCTTAGACGGCATGCTAAATCACTAGATAAGCAAATCGGATTCACGTGATGTCGCACACTATTGAAGACCTGCGGCAGGACCTTTTAAACCTCGACCGACTACACAAAAAATCACCGCTCTATATCGAAATAAGGCAACTAACTGAGAAAGCACACAGGAAATTATCGGAAAGACTCTCGCATGATTTAACTGATTTCGATGACGCATTTCAGAGAACCATGATGTTTCTGACGAAGTCCATAAGCGACAGAAAACCGTCTAGCCCCCTCGAGCTCTATCTAATTCACGAGTATGAGCGAAGAAAAGCCATCGGCGAAGAACTACTCATCACAGAGTTTCGAAGAATTCTCTTCACGATCATTAAGAATGACCTTCTGACAGTTCACAACAGTGGGTACGTGGAATCTCTCGTTGACCGCTCCGTCCGCCTTCTCAAAGAACTATCCACCGTTAGATTTGAAGCGTCCAGCAGCAGTTTCATGATTATCGATGGACAGGTTCCTGGCCAGCTACCCACACCCAACGACATAGTGGCGGTAGCGAACATATGTTCAAGAATTGCGAAAATACCCCAAACCTCTGAACAGCGAAACAGTCCCGTCTATTCGACCCCAAATCTTGAAGTAATTCTCCAAACCCTTATTTCTAGGGTAAATCACTTTAGAAAAGATGATCTTTATGAATTGTTTTCTTATCTTCTGACATCTTGGCTTCCATCACACCTTTCATCCACTGATGAAACAACTTTCCGCCATGCCGACATTGCAAATAGCTCCGGCCCAGCTGATGCAGCAATTGGCAATGAGGAATTCTCACTTCAAGCGGCAGACCAAATCTGGCGGGAACTCTCTGAAAATCAAAGACGATTTATGCATGCCCAAACATGGAACGTTCTTCAAGAAGAGATCGCACACAGGGTTGAATTCATCGACTCTCGAGACCCCAGTCGCTCAAGGACATATTCGCGACCATGGATTGTCCAATTGCAGCAATCCACCCTCGAGACACTTCGCAATTTGCTTTCCCCATTCGAATATGATGAGCAACTCGAAATTGTGCGCATCGTGAACGAGATTGCCTCTAACTACCACTTTTAGACTTATGAACAACTCAACACCTTTAGAGATATTAAAAAATCATCAGCCGTTCTCGACCCTCGCTCCTATCTCGTTGCCCAAAAACGAGATAGAAGTGGTAGTCGGCCAGATCCGTTCCTTTAGATTTGTCAACTCAGAAAACGAAATCGAACAGCGTTTTGTCCTCGTGACAGCAATGTCGTCCACTACTTCTTTGATAGTTCAAGGAATGCTTATCGGTACAGACTTTAAACTTTCCGGAAAGAATGACGTGCTGCTCCACGAAGAAGAAAGACCGTCGTTTGAGGCTGTTGTGGCTCAAACAGACCTGCGGTTTCCTGTGCTCCGCGCCGACCTTGGCGCGCTTTATTCGAATCTCAATGCGGAAACCTTGCAACTTTTTTCCAAAATGAACAACTACTCAGGTCGTGATGTTTCACGTTCTGGCGTCCATCGAGACGCTTCCCATCTCATTCGTCAGGATTATCTCAGAGATGAATTAGACGCTGTGCGCTCAATCACTCAAAGTGCTTTTGCCGCCATGGCAGGTCCTGATTACAAAGCCGAGAAGGTAAAGGAACTTGAGTTGAAGGGATTTCGCTTTGAAGAACGAGCATTGCGGGAAAAGTCGGCTACGTATGAAACAAAGCCATCAAGCAATGAGCTTCAAGATCTTCTTCAAAAACGGTCACAAAGACGAGCAAAGGAAATGGTCGCAGCATGACCAATAATCAATTCATCAACAATATTCGTGTCAAAAACTTTAAATCCATCACTGACGCCAATATTGATTTGCTTCCACTGAACGTAGTTGTCGGACGTAATAGCGCCGGTAAGAGTTCGCTCATGCATGCAATTTTGCTAGCAGCTCAGCACCTATCCAGCGATTTCATCTCAGATGAGAGAATCTCTCTGAATCGAAACATGGTTAATCTCGGTACATTTCGAGAAGTTCTAAACTTTGCAGAAAATCTTGACTCCTCTGTGCAGATTGGAATTGACACCAAAGACACTTCTTGGCAAGTCGACTTTGCTCAAAGTTGCAACATTGATGGAACGCCTCGATTTCAATCACGTGAAGCAATGATTAAAAAGATTCAGATCAAGGAATCACCATCTGTATCAAATCGGTCACCTCTTAGGTACGTCAATTTCTCTTTTGAAATCTCAGGTTCGCCGGTACGCGTGACACCAGTTCTGCTTCCATTCGGTCCTGGCAAACGCGCGGAGATGCCTCTGGCTGTCGGTGTTGGGACCATCACATATGCCACCAGCGAGTCGAGTGATGCAATCACACGTACTTTTGAAAATTGCCTCTTTCTACCCTATGCAGATAAACGCATACATCCATTACCAATGGAGAAGGTTGACTTTTTCCACGTAGCGGTCGAACGATTTTATTCAGCTTGTGAAAGACAAGATCGTAGAGCAAAAGCCATGCGACGACGTTCTGGATCGAGGAGTCTTGTCGCTTCCTCCGGTGATCAAAATTCTCCTATTCAACCTCTTGAGGTTTCGCAATTCTTCTCCTTTTTAGTCACAAATCATTCTGTACGAGAAGAGCCGATACACGTTCCGCAATTTCAAGAAATTACCTCTAAGAAGTTGCACGAGCATCTCAATTATCGTGATGATGTCGAGCGAAACGTGACTCGCGTTATGAGACGCATTCGGGATATTGGCTTCCGGCCGTGGGAAATCATTGATGATTACGTAAATACGTCCGAGAGGCAGGCTAAATCAAGGACTGAATTCCATGCTGATCTTTGTGCTTCTGTGCTCGACTTAGGGCTTTCTGAAGTGAAAAATTTATTATTGCCAGTTTTACAATCACTTTATGGTGTTACGTCTCTTCTAGTCCTGAAACCGCTTTCCTTAGAAATTACGGAAGGTGAGGCAGAAACTGATGTAACGGTGCTCGACGACAACGTGCTCATAGAATTTTTTGAGAGCGGAAGGGACCGTGTCACTAGGTCCGCCAAAAATATCTATTACTTGGGGCCAATCCGCGATGTGGATTACCCATCTGCTCAGCTACCAGACCCGCGTAATTTAGGCCCTAAGGGCGAACAAGCTGTTGAAGTGCTTGTTCATGAGGCATTGACCGTAAATGATTTTCCACTTCCCGAAACCTTTCAGGGCTTGTTGAATGGATCATCTACAGCAGTCAATTTTAGTGAAGCTCTTCGTGCTTGGTTAGTCCATTTTGAGATCGCTAAGGGTGTGATCACAGAAGATCAAGGCCGCGATAAGCCACGAATGGTTGTACAAATAGGTGACCTAAGTAAGCCAATTAATCCCGCCGACAATTCTGTTGACATTCGATCTGTTGGTCAGGGGCTTTCGCAGTTACTGCCCGTGATTATGCAATGTCTTCTGGCAGCGCCAGGAAACTCGCTAGTGATTATTGAACAGCCAGAATTACACCTTCACCCGAAGCTTGAATCGCAACTGGCTGATTTCTTCCTCGCATGCGCACGGACTGGACGACAAATCTTTGTGGAAACTCATAGCGAGCATCTCATCAACCAACTGCGTTTTAGAATTGCAGAAGATGATTCCAGCAAAACTCAAGATCTAGTTCAAGTATTATTTGCTGATCAAGTGGATGGCGTTACAAGATTTGAAAAAGCCGAGATTGATCAATATGGAGGCCTAGTTGAAGAACAGTGGCCATCGGGATTTTTGGAACTGAATGTAGTTGCAGCTGAGAGATTGATTGATGCTGCGCTTGATAAGCGAATTCACGAACTTGAGTCTGTTGAAGAAGCCCAAGATTCTGACGATGATGACGATTTTTAGAAAGTCCTTAGCTAACTAAATGCCCCCAAAAAATGAAGAAAATGTGCAGGACCTTGAGCAATGGCTATGGGCCGCTGCAAATATCCTTCGCGGGCCGGTTGACATGGCCGACTTCAAGGCCTACATCTTTCCGCTCCTCTTTCTTAAGCGCCTTAGTGATGTCTACGACGAAGAGTTTGCAGAAGCTCTTGATCTCTCTAATAACGACGAAGAGTTTGCACAATTAGCTGAACAGCATCGTTTTCAAATTCCAGAAGGTGCCCACTGGTCCAATATTCGCAAGCTGAATCAAAGCGTTGGTACGGCTATCGGTAAAGCGATGCGTGCAATTGAGCGTGCTAACCCAAACAACTTATTCCAGATTTTTGGTGACGTTCAATGGACGAACAAAGCGCGACTTCCTGATTCACTTCTTCGAGACCTGGTGGAACATTTCAGTGGAAAGAATCTCTCGGCAAGCGTTGTACCAGACGACATGTTGGGCGACGCATACGAGTACCTGATCAAGAAATTTGCCGATAAATCGCGCAAGAGTGCCGGTGAGTTCTTCACCCCTCGTTCGGTCGTTGAACTGATGATCAACATTCTTGATCCGAGGCCAGGCGAAACCATCTACGACCCATCGTGCGGTAGTGGGGGAATGCTGATTGAGGCAGTCAAACACGTAAAGGAAGAAGGCGGAGACCCGCGTCTTTTGTTTGGCCGTATCTATGGTCAAGAAAAGAACTTGAACACTGCATCCATCGCGCGCATGAACTTAATCCTGCATGGCATGGAGGATTTCAGCATCGCAACAGCCGACACGCTACGTGAACCCCAATTTGTCCAGCGTGACACTCTTATGACTTTCGACTGCGTTATCGCTAATCCACCGTTCTCACTGAAGTCGTGGGGCGAAGATCTGTGGGAGAACGATAGGTGGGGGCGAAACATCGCCGGAACTCCACCTGCCTCAAATGGCGACTGGGCATGGTTACAACACATGATTTCGTCAATGTCGACCGGCAACGGACGCATGGCAGTCGTCGTGCCCCTCGGTGCATTGTTTCGCGGTCAGAGCGAAGGTCGAATTCGCAGCGCGATTCTGGACATGGACATCATTGACACAGTGATTGAACTAGGCAGTAATTTGTTCTACGGAGCCTCTATTCCGGCATGCATCGTTGTTGCGAGGTCACGTAAACCCAAGAATCGTAAGAACTCTGTGCAGTTCATTAATGCATCCGACCTTCTTCTTAAAGGTCGAAATCAGAACACGCTTGAGAATGAACACATCAAGCAAATTTTTGAGTTGTATCAAAGTCATGACGAAGTCGAACTGTTCTCGCGAATTGTTCCGAATGATGTAATTCGTGCCAACAACGCTGACTTATCTCCAAACAAATATGTGACAAAACATATGGCAGAGACACTTATTTCTGTTGATGAAGCAATGTCAGCACTCCGCACCGCTGCAGATGCAGTCAAGCAGTCGGAACAACGTGTCTTACAAATTCTTACCAACTGGAAACTACTGTGACAAATAAACTGATCACTCTGTCAGAGTTAGAGGCGTACCTGTGGGGTGCTGCAAACCTTATGCGTGGCTCTATTGATGCCGGCGAATACAAGAATTACATTTTCCCTCTCCTCTTTGTTAAGCGACTCAGTGACGTGTACGACGAAGAATTTGAAGAGGCCCTTGAAGCCAGTGGTAATGACGAAGAGTTTGCCGTGCTTCCTGAACAACATGCATTCCAGGTGCCTAAAGAAGCTCATTGGAAACAGATCCGCGAAAAAAATGCGGAGGTGGGTAGAGCCATTCAGAACGCAATGCGAGCAATTGAAACTGCAAATCCTCGCCTTGAGGGCGTGTTCGGTGATGCTCAATGGACTAATTCGAATCGACTCAGTAACAGCATGTTGCGAAATCTCATCGAACACTTCTCAATGTACGACTTACGCATTGCAAATGTGCCTGAAGATGAACTTGGTCAGGGATACGAATTTCTGGTGAAAAAATTTGCCGATGATGCCGGCCACACTGCGCAAGAGTTCTATACCAATCGCACCGTTGTGCACCTGATGACAGAGTTGTTACAGGTGAAGCCAGCAGAGAGCGTGTACGACCCAACGTGTGGCACAGGCGGCATGCTTTTGTCCGCATCTCGTTATCTGAAGTCAAAGAACAAGGAACATCGCAATTTGCGTCTGTATGGACAAGAGCGAAATGTAACGACCTCTTCCATTGCACGCATGAACTTGTTTCTGCACGGAATTGAGGACTTTGAAATAGCCCGCGCAGATACGTTGGAAGACCCTCATTTTATTGAAAATGACCAGTTGCGAACATTTGATGTGGTTCTTGCTAACCCTCCTTATTCCATCAGTCAGTGGAATCGCGACGCGTGGAAGTCAGACAGGTGGGGTCGTAATACGTTTGGTACTCCGCCGCAAGGCCGGGCTGATTACGCATTCTTTCAACACATAGTCTCCAGCATGGACAAGAAAACAGGACGTTGTGCAATTCTGTTTCCCCACGGAGTCCTATTTCGAAAAGAAGAAGTAGCTATGCGTCGCGCCATGGTGGAAGCCGATGTGATTGACACTGTCATAGGGCTCGGACCAAATTTGTTTTACAACGCACCTATGGAATCATGCATTGTTATTTGTAGGTCAAAGAAACCAAAAGCCCACAAGGGAACCATCTTGTTCATCGATGCCGTTAACGACGTCACAAAACAACGTAGTAACTCGTATCTCAGCGATGAGAACCAAAATAAGATCACCGCGGCATTTAACTCAGAAGAAGATGTTGTCGCCTTCTCAAAGCGGGTCAAGATTGAAGATATCGAGGCTGAAAACTTTGACCTGACAGTTCACCGCTACGTTGAGCGCGTGCTGGCAGGCGGCGGGCTCTCGGTTGTCGACGCGATCTTAGGTTTTAAGGACGTTCATTTGACAATGAACAAAGCAGTTGCGCACGTATTAGGCAGCTCTGCGGGGCCGTCATGAGCAGTACTCGAGTCAAATTTGGTGACGTTGTAATAAACGTCAATGAAACTTTACGAGACGAAAGTGAACATAGTTTTTCAAGAGTTGTGGGTTTGGAGCATATTGACTCGGGAGACTCTGAATTGCGTCGGTGGGACGAGTTGTCGTCTCTGCCTGAAGGCACAAGTTTTAAGAGAATTTTTCGCAGAGGACATGTTTTGTTTGGGAAACGGCGGGCGTATCAGCGCAAAGTTGCTGTTGCGTCGTTCGATGGTATTTGTTCCAGTGACATCTTGGTTTTTACCCCATCTGACAAACGTTTAAATCCGGGGTTTTTGTTGTACATAGTCCAGAGCGAAGGTTTTTTCGCGCACGCACTACAGACCTCATCCGGATCTCTTTCGCCGAGAACAAGATGGCAAGATCTGGCTTCTTTTGAGTTTGAATTACCGTCGTTAGACGAACAAGAACGAATCCTCGAGTTGCTCTCTGCAGTTGACGCTCATGCTGAAGCACTGCGCAACCAAGCGAATGTTGCAGAAGATTCCCGACGAGTGGTTTTACATGATCTGTTAACTACAGCCGGCGAGGATTGGACAGAAACGACTCTTGGGCTCCTTGTATCCCTTAGGACAGGGAAACTGGATGTCAATGCAGGTGTTGAAGATGGAGAGTTCCCGTTCTTCACTTGCTCTCGGGATACGTACAAAATCGATGTGGCCGCGTTTTCGGGCAAATCTGTGATTGTCGCTGGCAATGGTGATTTGAACGTCAAGTACTGCGAGGGAGAATTCAACGCTTATCAGCGAACGTATATTCTGCAAGCAATTGATGAATCTGTGCTGAATCCAATCTTTCTGTTTCATTTCATGGACAAGTATCTCGAGATTCTACGAAATGACACTCAAGGCTCGACCATCCAGTACCTAAAGAAAGCGCAATTCACTGAAGCACCGATTTCTCTACCGCCGTTGGTGGAGCAGAAGCGGATTGTCGATGAGATTTCAAAGATTGATGCACTCATTCAAGAGACCAACTCAGCATTGCTGGCTACTCAGCAACTTCGTGCCGCACTTCTCAATAAGGAGATTTCTTAATGACCGGATTCAATGAAGAAAATGCTGTTGAACAGCCAGTTATCGATGCAATGGTTGATGTTGGCTGGACGTATCGTTCGGGTCCATCGCTGGCCAGGACTACAAGTGATGTTCTTAATGAGAGTGATCTGCGGGTGGCGCTGATTCGGCTCAACCCTGAGATTGCAAAAGATCCGAGTCGCGCTGATGATGTGATTTATGCATTGCGCAGTGTTCTTATTGGTGTTTCTGCTGCTGGATTAGTTCGAGCTAACCAAGAATTTGCTAAATGGTTAAAGGGTGAAGTCACTCGACCGTTTGGGCCGAATGGCGAACATGTGACCGTGCGTCTAGTGGACTTTGAAAATGTGGGCGCAAATGATTTTGTTGTGGCCAATCAAGTCACATACAGCTTCGGACCGGAACGTCGATTTGATGTGATTGGTTATGTAAATGGCATTCCATTTGTTGTTGGGGAAGCCAAAACTCCTGTGCGACCCGCTGTGACGTGGGTTGATGGCGCAATTCAAGTGAATTCTGACTATGAACTGAATATTCCTTCGTTCTTTGTTCCGAACGTCTTCTCGTTCGCTACCGATGGTCGGGATCTGCGTTTCGGAACTGTGCAAATGCCCGTTAATCAGTGGGGTCCATGGCGCACTGGTGACAACGTGGACGTGGGTTTACGTGCGGTGCGTGATTCGGTGAAGTCCCTTCTCTCTCCTACAGTTGTGTTGGATATTGCGCGTAATTTCACCGCCTATGCGACTGATCGCCGTCAACGCATGATTAAGTTGATCTGTCGTTACCAGCAGTACGAAGGTGTAAACCGCATCGTTGAACGCGTAGTCGAGGGAAAGATTCGCAAAGGGCTCATCTGGCACTTCCAAGGTTCTGGAAAGAGTTTGTTGATGGTTTTTGCCGCGAACAAATTGCGCATGTCTCCCGAATTGGCTAATCCCACAGTGGTCATTGTTGTAGACCGCATCGAACTCGATAGTCAAATCACTGCCACATTCAACGCAGCTCAAGTAGAGAATGTTATCACCGCGGATACCCGTAAGGAACTCATGGAGCTTCTTGAGCGCGATACTCGAAAAGTCATCATCACCACTATTCACCGTTTTGGTGAAGCAGAGGGCGTTCTGAACGATCGCGGCAACATCGTGTTGCTGGTCGATGAGGCTCATCGGACTCAAGAAGGCGACCTCGGCCGCAAGATGCGAGACGCTGTTCCGAACGCATTCCTTTTTGGTCTCACCGGAACACCCATTAACTCACAGGACCGAAATACTTTCTTTGCTTTCGGCGCAGAAGAGGACACAGGCGGTTACCTCAGTCGTTATTCGTTTGAAGACTCAATTCGTGACGAGGCAACTCTGCCAATTCACTTCGAGCCACGATCAATTGATTTACGTATTGATCGTTCAGAGTTGGATCGTGAATTCGAAGAACTGGTGAAGGACTTGTCTGTCGAAGATAGGGCAGAGGTGTCCCGTCGTGCAGGAAAATTCTCGTTGCTGGTGAAGTCACCTGCGCGCATTCGCGCCGTAATTCAGGACATCGCGAAGCATTACCGTGAAAAGATTGAACCAAACGGATTCAGCGCACAGATTGTCACTATCGACCAGGAAGCTTGTGTTTTGTACAAGCAAGCACTGGATGAGATCTTGCCGCCAGAGTCGAGCGCTGTAGTCGTCTCGCTTGGTCAGGGTGTGCCTCAAGCATGGAAAGACGCGCATGGCCGAAGCGCCGATGAGGAGAAACGTCTTCTCGATAATTTCCGTGACCCTAATCACCCATTAAAGATTCTCATCGTCACTGCACGTCTATTGACTGGTTTCGATGCACCCAATTTGCAGTGTATGTACCTGGATAAGCCATTGCGTGACCACACGCTGTTACAGGCAATTTGTCGCACGAATCGTCCGGCAGAAGGAAAGACGTTTGGCTTGGTGGTTGACTACCTTGGAATCTTTGATGATGTAGCGCAGGCGCTTGCTTTCGACGAGAAGTCTGTGCAAACAGTCGTCACGAACCTGGCTGAAATGAAGAAAATGCTCGAACCAGCTATTCAGAAGGCACTGGCGTTTTTCCCTGGTGTTGACCGAACTGATTTCGGATGGGAAGGATTAGCGCACGCGCAGCAGAAGTTGCCTGACAACGAAACACGTGATGCATTTGCTGCTGTAATGCACGAGTTGATGAAGGTGTGGGAGGCTCTGTCGCCTGATCCAATCCTTACTCCGTTTGAAGCGGACTATCGCTGGTTGTGTCAGGTTTATGACTCAGTTCGGCCTGTCTCTGGTAATGGAAAATTGCTGTGGCACACATTCGGGCCAAAAACTATTGAGTTGATTCATCGTCATGTTGGCGTTCGTAACGTCAATGACGATATTGAGACCTTGATTCTTGATGCTGATGTAATGGATGAACTTGCAAAGGACCCGAACAAGAAAGTTGTCGAAGTGACAATTCGAATTTCTGCTCGACTACGCAAGCACCCCAATGACCCAAAGTTTGTGGAACTGTCAGAACGCCTCGAACGGCTGCGTGAACGTCATGAACAAGGGCTTCTGGCATCTATTGATTTTTTGAAGTCATTGCTTGAATTGGCTCGCGATGTGGTTGCGGCTGAGCAAGAGGCTCCACCAGAAGAACGCGCTGAAGAAGGAAAGACCGCTTTGACCGAATTATTCGCTGATGTGAAGAATCCAGGCACACCAATTATTGTTGAGCGCGTGGTGCAAGACATCGACGAGATCGTAAGAAAAGTTCGGTTCGACGATTGGCAACAAACTGATGCAGGCGAGCGTGAAGTGCAGCGTGTACTGCGCCGAACATTGTTGAAGTACAAACTTCATAATGATCAGAACTTGTTTGATCGCGCTTACGATTATGTACGTAGGTATTACTGACTTTGATGTACCTCAACAGTTTTCGTATCTCAATAGCTTTGGAAGATGAGGCCACAGGAGGAATGCGACTTCTTGTCGTTCATGAATTGCCCTTTAGTCATTATGAAGATCCAGAAGTAGATGGACAACCAGAATGGTTGCCAGCAGGAGCTGACGATCGGCGTTCGACTATTGAAGGTACTTTGTATTGCTCCGGACGAACTTGGATAAACATCAAAGCGCAAACTGTGGCTCAAGGGGCCCAGTGGATTGATGCAGTTTCCGTAAAGAAAGAGCGTTATTGGTCGTGCAAACCGAAGATAACTGTTCTTGAATTGCAGCACAATGGAATTTGCCACGCAACTGAAGAGACTCGAATTTGGATCAATGAAAACGGGGCAGACTCGGCACGACCACGCCGTATAGAAGGCAGTGTTGACGAGTTGCTTGTCCGGGTAACGGTCCGCACTGGTCGCGTAAACGCCATCAATCTTGACTAGGGCCAAGATTTTTTCTGACACCCGCTGGAGTAAGGTCTCTTTAACTAATTGCCATGATGCAATTACCTTCATTCCCCGCTTTCGACTCCTCGACGTCAGAGCTTCAGTTTTTTTCTTCCTCAAAGATCAAACGAGCTCATGTAGTTGTTGACCTAGAAAATCTCTGTGGGAACTCTCATAATGTCTCCCGTTTCAGTGCTCAGGCGTACAGCGCTTTGAACAGTCTCATTTCCCTCAACGGGGCACAAGTAGTGGTTGCCGTGGGAATCAGCGCTTGGAATCAATGTCCCAATATTGGTTTTACATGGCCCCATGCTCGACTCTTGGTCGGACGCGGGATTGATGGCGCAGATCTGCGGCTAATTGAAGATCTCCTTGAAGAGCCTCAAGCTAAGCGTTCCTCGCATGTAGTCATCGCTAGTGGCGACGGACGATTTTCTGCTCCCGCGCGTGAATTGCGTGAAAGCGGTGTTCATGTCACCGTCGTGGCAAACGCCTTTACGCTCTCACGAAAGCTACGAGACAATGCTGATCAAGTTCTCTATTTTCCTCCTCTTGCTGCCTGACAATTAATTGCGCAAGGACCCTTACCTAGAACGTACGAACGAGATCGTTCAATAACTGACTACCAGTAGTCGTCACCTCTATAGACAAAGAAAGCGAAAGGATTCAATATCTTCCCCACACCCACTAAACCGCGAATAACTGCGGTGTCAGCGCTTCGGAAACTTCCGTTAGCGCGCATGTTCGAAGATTTCGACGATGGAATGTTGATTGAAGTTGTACTTCTTGACTTCATAGTTTGTGACCGCAACACGAAAGCGGTTGTTTTATTCATCCCACACGGTGATCCGTGCAAAGTGGATACCGTCGACTTTGAACCAGTGATGGTTCCTGGGCATTGGTTTAGCCAGCTCATGCCGCTGTCAATCTTCCTTGACATTCCGGAAGATGCCTCTGCGCTTTCACCAGTATGGGATCCGCAGGAAGACGGGCCAGGCACGCCAGTTGAGAGCGTGAAGCCTGGTGCAGGCGAAGAACTTGCAGTGCGTTGGCGCGCAAACAAGCGCCCCATCGCGACGACAAAGGATTACTTCACGCAGTGCTACCCGCACGCTCCTGCGCATTTGTTGAACATTGGCCTAGACGCAATCGAAGCTCTTGCTAGCGGTCGCTTTACGAAGGCGTCTCGCGGACGCATTGCAACCTTTTGCGAGCTCATGTCTCGCCATCTCTCGTCCTTAGATTCGCCGACCGATCAGCCTGAGTAGTCTCAGCATGGGGCATGTGATGAATCTCTTTATGCAAGACAAAGTTGAGTTGTTGCCGTATGACTTTGGTGCGGTACTGCACTCTGACGTGTGGAGGAATGATGAATGTCGAACAATTACTAGTCGACTCACACATGAACTTGATTGGGCACAAGTATTTGTCGAAGTATTCAATCGCAGAGTGGCTCAGCCTCGTTTGACCTGTTGGTATGGCGACCCAGGGAAGAACTATTCATATTCCGGTACTCGTCTCAACCCACTCGACTGGACCTCTCTCCTGTCTGAGATCAAACAAAAGACTGAAGTAGTTTCCAATGTCACCTTTAACTCGGTTCTTGGAAATTTGTATCGAACTGGATCAGATGGTGTTTCCTGGCATTCTGACAACGAGCCAGAACTTGGTCTAAATCCGACCATAGCTTCGGTGACTTTTGGTGCAACGCGTCGTTTTGATATGCGTCATCGCGAAACCAAGGAGATAATTCATATCGACCTGACTCCAGGGTCGATTCTTGTTATGTCTGGTGAGAGCCAGTCCAAATGGCAGCACCAAATTGCAAAGACAAAGAAGGAAGTTGCCCCCCGAGTCAACTTGACTTTTAGGACGATTCATGTCTGATTTTCTGAAGACTATTCAGTCCGATGTTGTCCGTGCAGCGAGAGAGTCTTTCGGAGCAGATTGGTCAACTGCGACGCTGCAGCCAGCGCTAATTGAAATGCGCAAGTCATACGCAGCAATTACGGGCCCAGATTTCTCCAGCTCAGAAATTCGCTTGGCTTACGCCCTCGCATCCCACCCGTATCACGCCTTTATGGCCTACGAGTTGTTTAGCCAATGCGTACATGTTCTCAAATCTCATACACCAGGAAAATTCTCCGCAGTAATTCTTGGTGCCGGACCTGGAGCAGAAGCGATTGCATTGATTCGAGTTTTGGCGGAAAAAGTCCCAGATTTGAATCACATTTCACTGACGCTGATTGATAAGGAACCAGGATGGTCTAGAACTCGACGTGTCACGTTAGAGCAAACAGCACAGCATTGGTGGCAAGGGCAACTGACATTGAACGAGGTCACGGCTGACCTTGCAACAGATGAAGGAAGACAGACAGCAATCAATTCGCTTGTTGACGTCGATCTTGTCATTGCGCAGGCCGTGCTCACGGAAATAGTTGAAGGAAACGAATCTGTCAATCTTCTCGCAGATCTTGTAAACAATTTTTCTGCGGATTCCCTGCTTTTGTTGTGCGATTTCACCAAGATGAAAGGCCTTCACAATTGGATACGTGAACTTGACAAGATCGATTCGATACGAACAGTCCTTGCTCTTCAGCATCGTTTTCCCATGCCTTCATGCCACGACGATGTGAAGCCGCTGTTTGCGTCGGAGGATTATTTACGGGAGCGTGGTCAGGTGACCGTCACAGCGCGACTTTATTCTCGTCCTGGCTGGCATCCACCAGTCATAAATGTGAGCGATGAATTTATCCCTACAGAAGGACAGAAATCAGCGCTTGATTCTTTTGCCACTTTTGTGCAAGGTAATTCAGCGAATACATTTCTTCTTGAAGGTCCGGCCGGCACGGGAAAAACTGAAATCATGCGACGCATGGCTTCAATTGCAACTACTGAGGGCATGTCGGTATCGCTTTGGGCGCCGACTGGACAAGCTGCTGTACGTTTATCGGCCCGGACAAACCTTCCAGCCAGCACGATTCATTCGGCTCTCTTCGAACGATCAGGGCGCACAGACAATGACGCAGAGGATTTTGAATGGCCACCGACAATCATTTTCACTCGTCGACAATTGGACTATTCGCAACATGTTGTCTTCATAGATGAAGCATCAATGATTGGTGATCGGGTGGTGATGCACGATGATCAACCTCCAGAATTAATGTTTGAAGATGGTCGACTATTGACTCACATTCTCGATGGAGTTGTAAAGAACAATGGAAAAGTTGTCTTCGTTGGAGATAGTTGCCAGCTTCCACCGATAGACGAAGAGTATCCAGTTGCACTCGACCGTAAGTACCTCGAATCGCGCGGATGTGAAGTTGTTGAATCAAAATTGACAGCGGTTACTCGCGTGAAAGACGACTCTGAAATACTCAATTTTTCGATGAACTTACGTGGTCACGTTTTGGCAGGGGAACATGGGATTACGGGTTTAGATTTTAAGGTTGACGGCGACGTTGTGCCTGTCTCTACTTTTGATCTGCCCTTTCTTGTCGATCAATTCAAGAAGGGAGACGCTGTCGCACTTGCCGGCAGGAATGTTGATGTAGCGAACGCAAATATGCTCATTCGCGGTTCTCTTGGACGTCTTAGTGAACTTCCAGAATCAGACGATCGACTAGTCCTGACCAAAGGAAATGATTCTCTCGGTTTGATGAATGGCACTGAAATCAATGCTCAAACATTGATTGGTGACGTAGTGGAAGTATCTCTACGAAATAGGCGTACAAAAGAATTGGAAGTAGTGCGACTACAAAAGGCTCTATTGACGATGAGATTACCTTCAGGCGATGTTTTGGAGTTCACCGCAACAATCGTGGTCGACACGCTTGGTGCTGCTAGTTCTGATTTACTGTCCATCATTAGGCGAGTCCTGTGGGTGGATTTTCAGATTCGCATGCGAGCAGCTGGGATCGATAAAAAGCAGGAATCCTTTTGGCAAATGTACGAGGGTGACGAAAGAGCGAATGCGTTGGTTAGTTGCTACAGCTATGCGCGGACCCTTCACAGAGCCCAAGGCGGCGAGTGGAAATCTGTTGTTGTAGATGTTCAGAGTCTCCTGCCGGTTCGCCCAGGAACGTCACGGTATGCGTATTCGGCAATAACTCGCGCGAAGGAAGCGCTGTACCTGCGCGGATGGCCGCGAGGTGAAAGAGAGCCCCGAACTCATGAACAACTTGCTGAAGCTCCGATGTCGCTATTGCAGATTGCTCTAAATCGTAGATTTACTTTTCAAGCGCTTCCCCAGTCAACGACGACTGTCCAATTGTCACCGGAGGACAATTCGAGTGGTCTTCGTGTGAACCTCTACGACGGGACAAAGGGCATTACTTTCAACTCTCAAAATGGAACCCCAAACGAGACCAATGCAGTCGCCAGGGCGCTCGGAGTTTGGTCCAAGTTGGAGTCGGTACGAGGTCGACATGAAGTGCCTGTACGGCTTGAAGCAGGAATGGCTCGACTCGAGTCAATACTCGAGGAATCAAACATTGACTTATTCGTAGTAAGGCGAGGAAATGCCACGCGAGAAGTTGAGATTTACACTTTTCTAAATAATGATTTTGCTATTTTCCGTTCATTTTGGACCGATCTAGGTGGCCTAAATCTCAAGAGCTTTAGATCAGTTGACACAAATTCGACTTCCCTTCGAGACTTAGTGTTCTCGCTGGTAACGCGAGTCTTCTCGGACTGATTTCTCAGATCGCGGCACCGTCGCAGTCCTTGTGTTTTCTTCCACTATGGGTCCGAGCGAGTGGGGAGGTACTGTCGTTTCCATGACAATTCCTGCTGTCCCCGCATCTCTTCCTGTCACTCTGGCGGCACTTCGTGCCTCAGGCTGGAAATCCATTCCCATCAAAGAAGAATTGCGCGCCAACGCCGTACGCAATATCTCTGCTGGTCTTCCTTTGTTTGAAGGTGTCATGGGATACGAAAACACTGTGATGCCACAACTTGAGAACGCATTGCTTGCAGGTCACGACGTTGTGTTCCTTGGTGAACGTGGTCAAGCAAAGACCCGAATGATTCGTTCGCTTACTGACCTTCTCGACGAGTGGATGCCGATCATCGCTGGCAGTGAAATTAACGATGACCCGTACAACCCGGTGTCACGTCACGCACGTGACCTCATCGCTGCAGAGGGCGAGAACGCTCCTATTTCTTGGGTACATCGCAGTGAGCGATTCGGTGAAAAACTTGCAACGCCAGATACGTCAATTGCAGACCTCATTGGTGAAGTTGACCCCATCAAAGTCGCAGAAGGTCGTTACCTCAGTGACGAACTCACATTGCATTACGGCTTAGTTCCTCGTACGAACCGTGGAATTTTTGCAATCAACGAATTGCCAGACCTCTCAGAGCGAATTCAAGTTGGTTTGCTGAACGTTCTCGAAGAGCGTGACGTGCAAATTCGTGGTTACAAGATTCGTCTTCCGCTTGATGTCTTGCTCGTTGCATCTGCAAACCCAGAGGACTACACGAATCGCGGTCGAATCATTACTCCACTGAAAGACCGTTTCGGTAGCCAGATTCGTACGCATTATCCACTTGAAGTTGAGACGGAAATTGCGATCATGCGTCAAGAGTCGCGTGCTGCATCAATCGGCGATGTCAAAGTCACCATGCCGGAGTTCATGGAGCGCATTATTGCTACGTTCTCTCATCAAGCACGTAGCAGTAGCCATGTCAACCAGCGCAGCGGTGTCAGCGTGCGTTTGTCAGTGTCTAACTTCGAAATTCTCAGTGCAAATGCAGTGCGTCGTGCATTACGAGCAGGGGAACGCGAAGTGGCGCCACGCATCAGTGACCTGGATGCTTTGGCGTCGTCAACTGGCGGAAAAGTTGAAATTGAAGCACTGGAAGAGGGCCGCGAAAATGGCATTCTTCAGCAACTCATCTCCGGTGCAGTGCTCACGGTGTACAAGGAACTTGCTCCTGGTGAAATGATGCGCGAAGTTCTCACTGCATTTGAAGAAGGTGCAGTTGCACATGCTGGCGAAGACATTTCGTCTAGCGAATTGATTGCGCTTCTTACTCAGATTCCAGCGCTGATGCCGCCAGTGAAAGTGCTTACTGGCGGTGACGAATCGCCGGCCATGTTGGCAAGCGCTGTTGAGTTCATTCTTGAGGGATTGCATCTCACACGTCGTCTGAACAAAGACGCATCGGGCTCCAAGGCCACGTATCGCTCGCGTAGCTAGTTACAGAACGAACGGCGAACGGGTCCACAGTTCGCCGGTGTCGTTACGGGCTGCATTTGTAGCTTCGCCAGTTAGGGCGACCACGGGGATCGCTTCGTTGAGTCCTCGCAGCGACATCGATTCATGAGGAGTCATGATGACGCCTTCTGGCAGATTCTCGATGTGCTCACTAGGGATGATGACCTCAAAAGAACCGGCAGCGTCACAGAGGCGGGCAGCCATGTTGACAGCAGTTCCGATGTAGTCGTCGCCCTCAAACAGCAATGCAAGCCCAGAAGCCATACCAACGCGTATGGAGAGAGGCGCACAGGCGGCTCCAGAGCGCTTCTGAAGCTCGAGAGCGAACGTAATGGCATCTCGCTGGTCAACGGCCACGATCATGCAACCATCGCCCAGCCACTTGGCAATGCGGACACCGGTCTCAGAGGCCACATCACGGGTGACGGCACGCCATGAGGCAAGAAGACGCCCTGCGGCATCATCTCCGTTCTCATTTGTGAAATTGGTAAACCCCGAAATATCGACGAATACAAAAGTCCGTGGCACTCGCATAGTCCCCAACACCTTAGAGCAACTAAGTTGCGGATATGCCTGCACGGTTCACTTATTCACGCTGGGACGGCACCCAGACGGGATTCAGCCTCGATGCCGAGGGGATACTCGATGAATTGACCGATGATTTGCTCTATCACGGCGACCTCAACGCTGCATTGCGTCGATTGATGCGTGATGGAATGACAGACCCCGATGGAAACCAGATTGAAGGTCTTCGCGACATGATGCAACGCATTCGTGATCGCAAGAAAGAACTTGAAGAGAGTGGCGACCTTGGTGGCGTGTATTCAGAAATTGCTGATGCTCTGAAAGACATCATTGATGAAGAACGTCATGCGGTTGAAAACTCTGTTCGTGAAGCAGAGGCATCAGGCGATGAACGGCGCGCAGATACTGCGCGTGATGCAGCAATGGAACGTAATTTCCGTCTTGACATGATGCCTAACGACCTTGCTGGCATGGTGCGCGAGATGCAGAGTTATGACTTTGAATCAAGTGAAGCACAACAGCGTTTCGAAGAACTGATGGACAAACTGCGCCAAGAAATGATGCAGCAGTTCGTAGATCAAATGTCTGAAGGAATGCAGAACATGTCACTAGAAGACATGGCGCGCATGAAAGACATGATGGCTGCGTTGAACGGCATGATCGAAGCTCGCGAACAAGGCGAAGACCCACAGTTTGAAAAGTTCATGGAACAGTTCGGAGATTTCTTTCCAGAGAATCCAGAAACTCTTGACGAACTTCTTGAGAACATGGCAAAGCGCATGCAAGCAATGCAGGCACTTATGGATTCGCTCACGCCTGAACAACGCTCACAAATGCAGCAATTGTCTCAACAGCTGATGGAAGACATGGACCTCAATTGGCAGGTTCAACAGCTCAGTGAAAAATTACAGAGCATGTTTCCGCAGCCAGGCCAGGGTGAGGGCCAGGGCTACAACTTCCGTGGAGAACCCTCGATGGACATGCAACAGGCCATGGATGCCATGCAGGAAATGGGCGATTTGAACGAAATGGAAGGGATGCTGCGTCAAGCGACCAATCCCGCCCAGTTGGCAGAAGTCGACATTGACAAGGTTCGCGAGATGCTCGGAGAAGACGCCGCAAAGTCAATGGAGCGCCTGGCTGAGATGACCAAAATGCTGGAAGAAGCAGGCCTCATCAATCTCAAAGAGGGAAAGATGGAACTCACGCCGCGCGGTCTTCGTGCCATCGGCAACAATGCTCTTCGTCAGTTGTTCAACAACCTGTCAAAAGACAAATTTGGTCAGCACCGCATCGCCCGTGATGGCAGTGGCCACGAGCGAACATACGACTCGAAGCCATACGAATTTGGCGACCCATTCCGACTTGATCTTCAGCGGACAATTCGTAATGCCATCTCGCGTAACGGCAGCGGTACACCCGTGAGATTGTCACCAGAAGATTTCGAAATTGAACGCACTGAACACAACACACGTTCATCAACTGTTCTCATGATCGACTTGTCGATGTCCATGCCAATGCGAGGCAACTTTGTTCCCGCCAAGAAAGTGGCAATGGCCCTGCATTCATTGATTAGTTCGCAGTTTCCGCGTGACTATTTGGGACTTGTTGGTTTCAGTGAAACAGCGCACATAATGACTCACGAGCAGTTGCCCGAAGTCAGTTGGGATCTTGCGTACGGCACCAACATGCAGCACGGTCTCCGTCTTGCTCGTCAGTTACTTGCTCGCCAAACCGGCACCAAGCAAATCATCATGATCACCGACGGCGAACCAACAGCTCATATCACTCAATCTGGCGACGTGTATTTCAACTATCCACCAGTGCGAGAGACCGTCGAAGCCACATTGCGCGAGGCCATGCGATGCACGAAGGACAACATCACCATCAACACATTCGTGCTTGATGCAACAGGCCCATTGCGCCACTTCATTGAGCAAATGGCCCAGGTGAATCATGGTCGTGCCTTCTTCACAACCCCAGAAACATTGGGCGATTACGTGTTGGTGGACTTCCTCGAAAATCGTCGTAGAACCAGCCGCGCTCGGTAGCTTTTTCAGGTACCCAGTGGGGCTCAAATTGCAAAGTCACTGACTGTTCATTTGGGATTTCCCATATTCCATTTGCATTCTGTGTAGATATTTGCCACAATTACATCGCTGTAATTACAAGCCACATTCCAAGATCCCTTGGGACTCGGATATGGCTGTAGCTGGGAGGCAAAAGCATGCACGGAGATTCTGATTCATTAAGCCAAGAACGTGGTTGGCAAGACCAAGCCAACTGCCTTGGTGTCGACCCCGATTTGTTTTTCCCAGAGCGTGGCGCAAGCACCCGTGAGGCTAAAGAAGTCTGCAAAGGCTGTGTTGTTCGCGGAGATTGCCTCGAGTACGCACTTGCTAATGGCGAGAAATTCGGAATCTGGGGCGGCTTGTCAGAACGCGAGCGTCGTCGCTTGCGTCGTCAACGCGCACAAGATGGCCGTCGCGTCATAATCAACGGTTAGTTACACGCCACTCAATAGTTCGTTCCACGGACAGATCTAGGTCCTCCCACCGGGCACGTGGAATAGTTGCAAGAACAGAAGCAGGAAGTAATCCGACTAACTCTGTATGGTGAACTTTTGCATGTTGCGAAACTGCTTCGTACACATCATTTGGGCCTGCAATCATTGGCTGAATGAGGTTCACGCTCACTTGTGTAAACGCCCCTACTTGCAGGCCTAATGTGCGAATGTTCGCTGTACGAACAGACGTTGCGATACGGCGCGTTGTTTCGAGATCAACATTTTCTAACCACAGGTTGTACGCAACTAAAGGTTCACGCACTCCAACGCACATTGCACCGGCAGTGGGGTGGGGAACTTTCGAACCAACTTCAGGGAAAAGTGAAGTCCACGCATTTTTGCGAATGTCAGGAAGTGTGCGCTCAGTTCCATAGAGAAAAATTGGCACGTGCAATTCTTCTGCTGCCCATGCTGCAAATTCATCACGTGCTTTTTGTGCATCTTGCATTGTGGAATCAACTAGCGGCACAAACGGGACAACATCGACAACACCAATTCGCGGATGAACACCGGAATGATCGCTGAGACTCAATGCCGAAACTGCTGCGCGTGCGAGAGCGCGAGGGGCATCAACACCAAGCAGTGTGAACACGCTGCGGTTGTGATCCGGGTCTGAATGAATATCGAGAAGGTCGCCCGCACATGATTGAGCAAGGAAATCGATGATGGCGTGGTCACGCCCCTCGCTGACATTGATGACACATTCGAGCACCCCTCGTGCTTACCAAAGAAGGGCCCCTTCCTGCTACCGTCAGGAACATGATTTCGTTTCTTGAAGGCCCAGAGCTCATTATCGTTCTAGTTGTCGTACTGGTGCTGTTTGGTGGTGCACAACTGCCAAAACTTGCCAAGAACCTTGGTTCGGCTCAGAAAGAGTTCAAGAAGGCAATGGACGAAGGCAAGTCTGACGACCCTTCGTCTGATTCCAAGTAAGTAGGTCAGACCGCGATACCGCGGCGCCTCTTCAAAATTCTGCGACGCTCACGCTCGCTGCAACCGCCCCACACGCCATGATCAATGCGTTCTGCAAGTGCATATTCAAGACACGTGTTGCTCACTGGGCATCCCTTGCAAATTGCCCGTGCCCGGTCAACACCAACTCCGTCTGACGGGAAAAAGGTGGCTGGCGGGTAATTGCGGCAGTTGCCGTCGCCCATCCAGGATGTCGGTGAGTCATCGAACGGAAGGTTCGTGGCTGGTGCACTCGTAACTTGAAGTTGTACTTTCATGGCTGTCCTCGCTTCATCTGAAACAGATGCTCTTGGTTCGGTGTCTGTATGACGCCGAGTCATGGCGGGAAGTTCCCGCAATTCCAGTCAAGCACGGGCGTGTGGTCCCACGTCGGCACAATGAGTAAAGGTTTGGTAAAGATATGACTTATCCACAGGATGGACCTGGAAAAAGGCATGAAAATCGCCCAAAAATGTTCAGAAGTCGTCGTGCGCGTGCCCCGATAGGCTATTTGAAGTTCGCTATTGATTCACACGTGCAACTCTTGCATTGCAGTTCGGAGACACCATGACAGATACACAGATTCCTCAGGCCCCGAAAGCTCATGCCCGCATCGCGTTTCTTGGTGCAGTATCTCCTCATTGGGAGGTCTACTCAGACTGGGGCGATCAGACAGTTCTTGATGAATTCCGTTCGCGTGTTCTAGCTCGTCTTGTCTTGCTTCCTCGTGACGATCCACAATTTCGCCGCAACATGGCCCGCATTGTTCGCGATGCTGAGCGTGAACTCATTTCCATTGAATGGGACATGGGTGACCCTGACTACGAGTTCTGATTCGAAGTCGTGGGTAACACGGGCAGCGCTGCTGGATGAACACATGGCTAACTCATTGACTTTGACATACCGTCAATCGCTCTGCTCTCACTACTATCTTGTCGCATGAGTCGTTTAATTGGCAACCGTGAACTGAGCTGGCTTGATTTCAATGAACGCGTTTTGGCGCTCGCCCGTGAAACCTCGGTGCCATTGCTTGAGCGCATCAAATTCTGTGCCATCTTTTGCTCGAACCTTGATGAGTTTTACCAGGTACGAGTTGCAGCACTGAAGGGCCAAGTTGCCGCTGGTGTTCAAACAACATCTTCAGATGGGTTGTCACCCACTCGTCAGTTAAACGAGATTGCTCATCGGGTTGATTACTTGGTATCCGAACATGAGAACTTGCTCCTCAACGAACTGTTTCCTTCGCTTGAAAAACATGGGGTGGTGATTTGCCGGTGGGAAGACCTTACCGAAGAAGAACGTGCCAGCATGAAGAACTTCTTCGAGCGCCAGTTATTTCCAGTTCTTACTCCACTTGCTGTTGATCCGTCGCACCCGTTCCCGTACATTTCAAACATGGCTATCAGCCTTGGCGTATTAGTTCGTGATGCCAGTTCAGGTGAACAACGTTTTGCCCGCGTCAAAATTCCTACGTTCTTAAAGCGATTTCACAAAATTTCTGAAGGTCGCTACGTAATGAGTGAAGATGTCATTGCAGCCCACGTTGCAGATCTTTTTGTCGGAATGGATATTGTCCATGTCAGCGCGTTCAGAGTTACACGTAACGCAGACCTCACGCTTGATGATGAAGATGCAGATGATTTGCTCGCCGCAGTCGAGATGGAATTGCGCCGCCGACGTTTTGGTAGAGCAGTTCGTCTTGAAGTGGATCACCACATCAACCCTGATGTTCTTGACATGTTGTTGGAAGAACTTGATCTGGAAAGAACTGATGTTTCTTTTCACACAGCCCCACTTGCGTTATCTTGCTTGTGGGAATTGCACGGTTTAGATGAGCCAACACTGAAGGACACTCCGTGGCGGTCTGTCACTGCAGGCCGTTTGGCTGCCGCTGATGGCAACGACCAGTCAATGTTTAGCGTGTTGCGTCAACGTGACCTTTTGGTGCACCACCCGTACGAGTCGTTTTCTTCATCAACTGAGGAATTTCTTGAGCAAGCCGCCAATGATCCTCGTGTGCAAGGAATCAAGATCACTTTGTACCGCACGTCAGGTGATTCACCTATTGCGCGCAGTCTTATTAAGGCTGCTGAACTAGGAAAACAAGTTGTGGCGCTTATTGAATTGACTGCTCGATTCGATGAAGCAACCAATGTGACATGGGCTAAAGAACTTGAACGTGCAGGTGTCCATGTGGTGTACGGCGTTGTCGGGTTAAAGACTCACTGCAAGTGCGTGTTAGTTGTTCGTCAAGAAGAATCTGGGCTGCGTCGATACGTGCATGTGGGTACCGGTAACTACAACTCAAAAACTGCGCGAATTTATGAAGACATTGGTCTTTTCACCTGTGATGAGAAAATTGGAGATGATGTTTCTCACTTGTTCAACTCCTTAACCGGTTTTGACAAAGATCATGATTTCAATAGCTTGATAGTCGCTCCTCGATACTTGCGCAGCAGAATTGTTCAACTAATTGAAAATGAAATTTCATATGGCAGTGAAGGACACATTGTGATGAAAATCAATGGTCTTGCAGACGCTCGTATGATTGAGCTTTTGTACCAGGCAAGTGAAGCTGGTGTTCACATTGACCTTGTAGTGAGAGGCATCTGTTGTATTCGGCCTAGTTCAGAACATGAACAAAACATCCGCATTCGCTCAGTTTTAGGTCGCTATCTAGAGCATTCGCGGATGTATCGCTTCGCTCACGGCGGACAAGATAATGGACCGGTGTATTACATCGGATCGGCTGACATGATGCCGCGCAACCTTGATAAGCGAGTTGAAGTTCTAATCCCTGTAGAACATCCAAAGCATCGTGCATGGATTGAAGAAGTCTTTTCCACTCTTCTTTCAGACGACGTTGTGGCATTCGAAATGAATCGCGAAGGTAATTGGCGTCGTGTCGGACCTGTCGACTATGTGCCAGTGAATGATGCTCAGTATCGAATTCACCAAAGGGACTCGGAATCGCAGTTGAAACAGGGAATGCCTGAGGGCACTATCTCTCTCTAACTACCCAGTACAAGTTCTTTTCTCGTTCATATTGTGACAGACTGTTGTACGCCTGCTTGTCCCTACCGTGGAGTCGCTCGCATCTATTTGTTTCTTAGGGGGAATCATGGACGAACTTCGAAAAGGCTTTCACCAGCAATTAGATGGTGTACGCACTGAACTTGTGCGGTTGGCTGCAACTGTTATTGAAGCTATTCCTCGTGCCACAGCAGTCATTCTTAATGGTGACTTAGAGGGTGCCGATGCCTTGATTCAGTTCGATGATGAGATTGACTCGCTCTCGTTGGAACTAGAAGAACGTTGCTATCAGATCCTCGCGTTACAAGCTCCGGTAGCCGGCGACCTTCGACAGGTTGTGTCTGTCGTGAAGATGATTGCGGAAATTGAACGGTCTGCAGACCTTGCAGTCAATATCTGTAAAGCTGCGCGTCGAATTTACGGTCATGAGCTTGATCCGCGTCTCCGTGGGTTGATTGCACGCATGGGTGAGCAGGCTGAACAATTGTGGGAATCAGCTCTTGAGTCTTTCGAAGAAAATGATGCAGCTAAAGCAGCAGCCATCGACGACATGGACTCGTACCTAGACAGCTTGCAGCGTGAATTCGTTCAGGCAATCCTTGAGAGTCATTCAGAAAACTCAATCGACCTGCAAGTTGCAATTCAGCTTGCGGTTGTAGCCCGTTTTTATGAACGCATTGGCGACCATGCGGTGAACATTGGTGAGCGTGTGCGGTATTTGGTGACAGGTTGGTTGCCGGAACATAAAGGTGCAGCGCGATTCCGCCAAAAATCTGCTGAGGACGACACTGATGGCATTCCGTTCTTCAACACCGAAGAAAGTTAAATCCGCCAGTTCGGCATCGATATGTGGTGGCTAGTTGTTGGCGTTGTTTGCGGTGTAGGAGTGGGCTTTATTGTTCGCGACCGCACTCGCAGCCCTCGTAATGTCTCCGCTCCTGTTGTTGACGAACCAGCATCGCTGCAAGATTCAGAAGCAGAAATCAAAGTGCTGCTCGATGCGCTTCCCATGGGCGTCGTTGTGCTTCTTCCAGATGGTCAAGAGCGTTTTCGAAATACCGTTGCAATGTCGATAGCAGGCGCTCGTCATGCCGACGTACTTGTTGAAGCGGCCGCAGAACGATTACTTGCGTTGGCACTTCGTGGTCTTGAAAGTCGTGAGCAGATTCAATTAGCTGGGCCTCCGCAACGTGTTATTGAAGTACGAGCAATTCCACTCGTAGATGGTGGAGCAATAGCAATCATGGACGACGTCACAGAACGGTGGCGAATTGACCAGGTGCGTACGGACTTTGTTGCGAACGTCAGCCATGAACTCAAAACCCCGGTTGGTGCAATCTCTGTGTTGGCAGAGACTATTGAGGGCGAGACCGATGATGAATTGGTACTACGGCTCACTAATCGCATGGTGATCGAAGCACAGCGTATGGCCCGCACTATTGATGACCTGCTTGAACTGTCGCGTATCGAATTAGGCGGCGAAATGTTGTTGGTTGACATTGATATGGCGGATGTGGCAGCAGAGGCTGTGGAGCGCGTGAGTCCTATTGCAATGCGCAAAGGTGTGCCCGTGTTGTTGACTTCTGAGAAAGGCATCGCAATAGTTTCTGGCGACTTCTTTCAATTGGTGACCGCAGTGAAGAACCTGGTGGAGAACGCAGTCAAGTACAGCGATCAGACTCATCAAGTTGATATTCGGGTTCTCGCAACTGACGCCACTGTGTCTGTGGAGGTGGAAGATAGGGGTATCGGAATCCCAGCTGACAGCATTGATCGCATTTTCGAACGCTTTTACCGGGTTGATCGAGCCCGTAATCGGGCCACCGGCGGCACAGGCCTCGGGCTCTCGATAGTGCGCCATGTGGCCACCAATCATGGCGGGGAGGTGAACGTACGGTCTCGGGAAGGTGAAGGTTCGACGTTTATTCTCCAGATACCTCGTGTTTTGAGGCCAACATGAGTCACTATGGGAGGGCATGGTGAACGCACGGACAGCAACAGGTATCCCAACGGTGTTGGTAGTAGAAGACGAAGAGTCATTCATTGAGGCGTTGCAGGTCGGCTTAAAGCGCGAAGGATTCCGTGTTGAGGTTGCCCGTGATGGTTTGCAGGCTCTTGAAATGTTCGATCTTGTTCAGCCAGATCTCGTGCTGCTTGATGTCATGTTGCCAAAAATGTCTGGCATTGATGTGTGTCGTCAATTACGCAAGAAGACCACAACCCCAATCATCATGGTGACTGCGAAAGGCGCAGAGATTGACACTGTCGTTGGTCTCGAAGTTGGAGCAGATGATTACGTAACTAAGCCATACCGTCTTCGTGAATTAACAGCACGTATGCGCGCGGTGATGCGTCGCGTGCCAAATGATCGTGGCGGCGAACTTTCCGGAGCATCTATTGAAGTTGGCGACGTGGCACTTGATCCTGATCAGCATGAAGTAATCATTCGTGGAGAAGCACAAGCGTTGCCACTAAAGGAATTTGAGCTGCTTCATATCTTGCTCGCTAATGCAGGGCGCGTGTTGCCCCGAGAAACTCTGATTGACCGTGTGTGGGGCAGCGACTATGTGGGAGACACAAAGACGCTTGATGTCCATGTCAAGCGTTTACGTTCAAAAATTGAAGATGATCCGGCCAATCCGACTCGTATCGTCACTATTCGTGGTCTCGGATACAAGTACGACAAACAACGTACGGCGTAGTATCGCTGCGTGGTAACGCGGCGCAAAACTCAACCTTTAGAAAACGGCGGTCTGCCTCCCGTCACTGCTTTTCAGAGGTTGTCGCGCACTCATTCACTGATGGTGGCCGGCGAAACATCTATGACATTGGCGCTCGCTGATTCGCTCTTTTTGTCGATTAGCCCTGATGCAGCTCGAACCAAAGTGATTTTGTTTCTTGCAGTGAGCATGGCGCCATTCGCCATTGTGGCGCCGTTTGTCGGGCCTCTCGTTGACCGCATGCGCGGTGGACAACGCATGGTGGTGCTGATGGTTGCCATCTTGCGTGCGCTTGTACTGATCGGCATGATGCAATCACTTGATTCGCTTGCGCTTTTCCCATTGGCGTTCGCATCACTTGTTCTTGCAAAGACATATTCAATTGCAAAATCCTCGTTAGTGCCCACCACGATTTCAGATCCTGATGGTTTGGTGACAGCTAACAGCAAACTGGGTCAGATTGCAGGCATTACTGGGTTTGTCGTCGTTGTTCCAGTTGGACTTCTGCAATTTCTTAGTTCGCAAGCCGCTCTTGGCTTTGGAGTTCTTGCATTTCTTGCTGCCGCTCTCAACGCAAACCGCTTACCGAAAAGTGTTGTTGCTGCAACACCGGCAGATGCTTTGGAAACCGAAGAGTTGCATTCTGAAAGCGTCGTAGCGGCCGCAAATGCAATGCGAGTATTGCGTGGGGTAGTCGGGTTTATGTTCTTCCATTTGGCGTTTTGGTTGCGTCGTGAAATAGCTGGAACTGCCTGGTTTGGATTGGCGATTGGATTATCCGGACTTGCAACACTGGGTGCAAACTTCGTTGGTCCGTCTTTGAGAAAAAGGATGCGCGTAGAGACAATGCTTCTGTTTGCGCTTGTCTCTGTGGGAATAGTTGGCATCGGAACCGCTTGGTACGGACGCATTACTGGCGGAATTTTGTTAGCAGCCGTTGTCAATGCAGCCGCTGCCATTGGTCGACTCGCATTTGAGGCGACTGTGCAAAGTGGTGCTCCCGATGCAAACAGAGGCCGGGCCTTCTCGCGCTTTGAAACTCAGAATCAGATGGCCTGGGTCGCTGGCGGACTAATACCGGTGATCTTTGCACCAGCCGGATGGGTCGGGTTTGCCGTGGTTGGCGTGGTGGGTGTTGCGGGTGCTGTGATGTACGCGCAAATGCGCGGATTGACTATTGGATCTCGAGGCGGGCGAGCCACAGGCCAGGCGCGTCGATCTCATTAGGCGTAGGCAAATTTCCTGTGGCCGAAACAAGAGATGGCAGCAATGCTGCGGCATCACGCTCGACTACACCTTGAATGAATGCACGGCCACGTTGTTGTTGGGCACGTGTCTGGGAAATACCAAGAAGTTGTTCCACTAGATGTGAGTTTGTGCCGTTCTGCACGCGACGTCGACGGACAGCTTCGGCAATTGGAGAGGCCCCACCCAAAAGACGAGCGCTGACAGAGTCAACGACGTAGTCGATGTAACCAGAAATTGCGGCTATGTGAGCGTCAAGAACAGGCGCAAGAGCTTCTTGTTCCGCTGTGCGTGAGGCGCCCATCATGACCATTGGGTTAGAGAACAGATTCTGCACAGCCGCCATTGCATCAGCATCGGCTGGGTCAAGATCTGTGAGAGACGACATCAATGCATCAGGATTTGGTCGAAACGCAGAGACATGTGCCTGCACCAATGTGGTGAGTCCGTCAGCGATAGCTGGCGCCGCAAGAACTGCATGTGAAGCAAGTTCGTGAATGAGGACCCACATGCGTAGGTCGTCTTTAGGAATTTCCCATTCCGTTGCGAACGCGTCAACTGAAGATGCAACGATAAGGATTTCCGATGCGTGAGGTCGTGCAAGCGGAATTTCATATTGTCCGAGAGCGTGACTTGCAAGCGCGCCAATCATTGAGCCAACAGACATCCCCATCATGGCGGGGGCCATCATTGTTGAAAGGTTTGCCATCATGGCTGTCATCGGATCATCAGGAACATCACTATCTGTGTTCTGTGGCTGAAGCGCTGTAGCAAGGTTTGTGAATAGGGGGCGCAGGTCAGTCAAGGCGCGATGTGCCCACCGTGCTCGCGTTGTGGTGAGAATTTCCGTATGCGTATCGTTTGATCCGGTGGAGAGAGACGTGATCGCCCGAACATGCATATCGGCAATGTCTGCAAGCGAATTGAACGCTAGGCGTGTGGCTGTATCTGGTTCTGGGTCTGGTGAATCACCTACAGCGCCTAGTTGTGCGAACTGTTGTGCAAGGTCCCAGTTCAGCGGCCCTTGACCAGCCATTGCCCTCATCATGTCGTTAAAGAAGGGAATGCCACCGAAAGGATTGGGAGCGTTCATATCGCCATCAGCCATTCACTCATGATAGGAGGCGCGACGTGAGTTACATCGTCAGGGTTGACGCAAGAGTGTGCGAATCATGCCAATTATCGAATCTTTATTCAGCATCCAAGCAGAGTGATCGCGGCGCACCACGATTCCGACCAATTGTCCTTGCGAATCACGAACTGTTGCAAGTCCATGAATTATGTCGGTGGAATTGATTGGCACATCGGTTGATTTGTCATCAGTCGACAAACTGGGCTGAGGCACAAACGAAACCGCCGCGGCTGTGTCGACAACTTGATACTGCGATAGATCTGAAATTTGAGTGGGGTCAATCAGGTGACTCAGATCTGGTGCAGGTCCCCACACTGACTTTTCTTCACAATGAACGAGAGCGAGTCCGGTCGATGGATCTGTTGCGACAATCTTGACGGGTGCACTGAGTCCAGTCTCGGATGTGACCCAAAGAGACGTGGCTGTAGTTAGGTCATCGCTGGCCGCAATCCAGACGCCGTTTCCAAGCGACAGTGCCGACGTAGTGCCTGCGTCGCTCTTGATGACTGTCATCTCCTTCGGCGAGTAGTTCTTGACCAGTGGAACGGTGCTGCTTGGCGACGCTTGAAACACAGCCACTATTTCTTCACGGTATGAAGAGATGCCCTTTGGTATAGCGATGGCGAGAACAGCACCTGATGCAACCAAGCTGAGTCCCGCCGCAAAGGCTGTGAGGCGTCGACTAATTCTTGGCGGTGTTGTGAGGAAATCTGTACGAGCAGCATCTGCCATCTCGGCTGGGTGACGCCAGGTGCGTTCGTACGCGGGCACCGGAGCCTGATCTCGGTTCTCAAATTCATCGGCACTCACAAGTGTCAGACACTAATCGCGATGGGTACTCAAGTGTCGGCGCCATCGCAAGCCCTACCTCGTGCTGTGAGAGTACGATTGACCCATGCCTGCACCGTTGCTCGGAGAAGAGTGGTTCGAATTGACCGCCTCGGAACTTCCCATCGGCGACATCTATCAGTGGGCAGTGCGGCCAGACTGCGGCGCCGTGGTGCTATTTTCAGGCACAGTGCGAGACCATGCTGATGGTCGCACAGACGTCATCTCGCTTGAGTACGAGGCATACGAGGATGCGGTGATTCCAGCGTTTGCAAAGATTGCCAATGAAGCGCGGGTTCGTTTTGCAGATGCACGAAGAATCGCAATATTGCATCGCACCGGAGAATTGGCTTTAGGAGAATCGTCAGTTGTCGTTGCAGTGTCATCGGCACATCGTCCCGTTGCATTTGATGCCGCGCGGTTTCTCATTGATGCATTGAAAGAGTCTGCACCAATTTGGAAAAAAGAAAATTGGGATGGCGGTTCTGATTGGGGAACTAATGCCCACGACATCACAACACCACAACAAGTAGCAAGCAATCCGTCATGATTGCGCTTTCATTCTTCACCGGTCTTTTCTTGTTGATTGCAATCGTTTCTGGAGCAACATTGCTTGTGTTGATTTTTCTCGACAACCGCAATGTGCGTATTGATGATGGAATTGCAAACTTCCGCCGACACATTGATGCACTGTCTCCCGAAGCGCGACAGTCGTCAGTGCATCGCAACAATCAAGAAGACCGGCGCAACTAATGGGTACAGTTTGTATCCCCACAGAAGGACCTAACCATGGCTCGTGACCTCGCAATTGACCTCGGTACAGCCAACACCCTGGTGTACATGAAGGGCAAGGGCATTGTGCTCAATGAGCCTTCAGTTATTGCGGTAAATCGCCAATCGGGCGAGGTGTTGGCCACCGGTCATGACGCATGGGACATGATTGGCCGTACGCCAAGTTACATCGTTGCTGTTCGCCCATTACGTGGTGGTGCAATCACGGACTTTGACATCACCGAAAGAATGATTCGTTTGTTGCTGCAACGAGTTGGTGTTTCCCGATTCACTCGTCCCAAAGTTGTTATTTGTGTTCCGTCGGCAATTACCGAAGTGGAACGTCGCGCCGTAACAGATGCCACGCGTCGCGCCGGAGCATCTGATGCTCAACTCATTGAACAGCCAATGGCCGCAGCAATTGGTGCCAACCTTCCTATTGACGAACCTGTTGGCAACATGGTGATCGACATCGGCGGTGGAACAACTGAAACTGCTGTCATTAGTTTGGGTGGTGTTGTTGCACTCGAAGCAATTCGTGTCGGAAGTTTTGATATTGACGCTGCGATTCAAAGTTATGTACGTCGCGAGCACGGTGTTGCAATTGGTGAGCGCACAGCTGAAGAAATCAAAATTCAAATTGGTTCAGCTGAACCTGGACCACAAGATCGCAGTGCAGATATTCGCGGACGCGACTTAGTGACTGGACTACCAAAGACAGTTCGCTTAACTGCAGAAGAAGTGCGGTTCGCAATTGATGAACCGGTTGCTGCAATGGTGTTGTCCGTAAAGCGTTGTCTTGCTAAAGCCCCACCTGAATTGGCCCAAGATTTCCTCGCTCGTGGCATGTACTTAGTTGGTGGTGGCGGAATGCTGCGTGGGCTCGCTGCTCGCATCGAACGTGAAACTGAAGTGCCTGTCAAGATGTCGCCTCAGCCCCTTGAGGCCGTAGTGCTCGGCGCAGGTCACTGTATTGAGAACTACCAGGCCCTACGAGGCATGTTTATGGGGACTCGACGCTAGATCCCTGGCGCGTTGAAACAATTCGACGCACTGTCCCTTCGAGGGATATCACAAACATTCCATCGAAGGTGCTGCGAACAGCGGTGATGTTGCCCAGATCCTTCAACACGGTTTCAGATGCAACGGTTGATGTTCCGTCAGTCAGAATTGCCGTCACCATTCCGGTGCAGTAGTCACCGAAGAAGTACCAACCACCTCTACCAAGAGTGGTCGTATTGGTACCAATTGCCCCACCAGAAATGGAGCACGCACCGCCCGTGTGTTCATATTCAAAGACAGGGGCGATTGCATCTGGCGAATCAACATCATCATTAAAAATGTGACTTCCTTCGTAGGCGCTCCACCCAAAACTTTTCCCTCTACCCCCGGGAATCTTGGGGGTTCCTGAGCTGACATTGACTTCTTCCCACTTGTTCTGGCCAACATCTGCAATCCAGATGTTTCCAAAGATGTCAAAGTTGAATCTCCAGGGATTACGAAGTCCAATTGACCAAATCTCTCCACGAGCATTTGCAGTAGCAACATAGGGATTATCTGAGGGAATTTTGTAACCAGACCCAAGTGGATTGATTCTCAGGATCTTTCCGAGAAGTTGAGTTTTGTCTAGAGCGCGTCGTTCTGGGTCGTCAGCGCTGCCGCCATCTCCAGTGCCGATGTAGAGCATGTTGTCGGGGCCGACGACAACAGCACCGCCGTTGTGATTTGAATACGGCTGAGTGATCTTTATGATTTCTGCGCCGGTGGGACGAGTACTCATAACGAAGCGGCCATCCGGGTTCACATCAAATCGAGAAACAACTGTGTCTCCTGAGAGGTCTGTGTAATTGATAAATGCTTCCCATTTTCTATTAATTTGGCGGAAGGCTAAACCTAAGAGCCCACGTTCGCCTTCAGAAGTTGTGGCAGTAGAGATATCAAGAACCGTGTCAATGATGGTTCCATCTGGTTTCCACCGTTGAATAGTGCCGAATCGCGAAACCACATAAAAGAACGAGTCAGCGTTGTCACGCTGAATGAGATCAACAGCGCCTGGCAAGGATCCGATTTCTTGCGAAGAATACGAAACAGTCCCAGAGAGAATCTCTGAAGTTGTAGATGTGGTTGTGGTTGCTTGACCGCAACTGGCGGTGAGAACTGTTACAGCAATTAATGAAGCAATACGGCGCATTCTCTACTCATTAGGACGAACGCGAATGAGACCTTCTTGAACAAC
>CAMDLK010000009.1 GCA_945901725.1 Bifidobacterium breve
TGAGGGTGAGGTCCATGCTGGGGTTGGGGAGAGATGCGGTTGCCACGGCTTCAACGCTAGTTCAGTAGCGTTGAGAACATGCACCCCATCGAGCATCTCCGTTATGTGGCGCGAGCCCACGGGGCAGACCCGGTGGAGGTTGCGATGGGGGCAGCCGATGCTCTTGCGGGCATTTCCCGCGATCCGGCAGCTGCCTTGGTGGCCGCTCGTCGGTTGGTGGAACATCACCCCACAAACGCTCCGTTGTGGTCTGTGTGTGCCCATGCAGTGACTTCAATGGACCCGTACCGCGATGTTGATGATCTGGCGCGTCGTATTGCGAATGACGTCACAGCCACGAATCTTGTCGATGCTCTTGATGGCGCGTCAACCATTTGCATGATCGGATGGTCTGGTCATCTTGTTGATGCGCTCGCACGACGCGGTGACATTCACGCTCTTGTGGTTGATTCTTTGGGCGACGGACAAGATGCATTGCGTTACTTGTCACGTCGTGAAGTGAGTTGTGAGTTGGTTGCACCTGAGGGTCTTGCGTCGGCAGCTGAATGCGCTGATGCAACAATTTTGTCTGCGCTCGCAGTGGGTAACGACAGTGTGTTGTGCGCAGGTGGTTCGTTAGCGCTTGCCTCTGTTGCATATTGCGTCGAGCAGCCAGTGTGGATGGTTGCATCAGAAGGCACACGCTTGCCAGACGGATTGTTTACAGCAATGGTTGCCGGAGTGCGCGATCGCCCAGACCCATGGGCGTCAGGGTTTGATGTTGTGCCGCACGCGCTCATCACTTCCGTGTTTGGGCCAACCATTACGTCAGGTGCTGCTGACACTCTTGCCCGCATGAAGGCATGCCCCGCTGCCGATGAGCTTCTTCGGCGCAGTGTTGTGTGACCGTTCCGTCTAGTTTGGGAATCTCGAATCAATAAGGAGTTTTCTGATGGGCGAAATGGTCGAATTCAAAAGCAATGGCGGAACATGCACTGGCTATCTTGCAGGCACAAGTGGCCCCGGCGTCATTGTTATTCAAGAATGGTGGGGCTTGGTTCCACACATCACTGACATTGCTGATCGTTTCGCTGCAGAAGGTTTTGTCGCTCTTGCGCCTGACATGTATCACGGCGAAATGACTGATGAGCCAGACATGGCTGGCAAGTTGCTGATGAGCATGAATCTTGCAACAGCAGGGAAAGATCTCAGTGGTGCAGTTGATTTGCTGCAAGAACGTACTGGTCGCACCAAAGTTGGTGTCACTGGATTCTGCATGGGTGGCGGGCTCGCTCTGATGGCTGCTTGTTTGCGTCCTGATGCAATTGCGGCCGCTGCACCGTTCTACGGCGGCATGCGCCCAGACGCTGTTATTGAGTGGGACAACTTGGCAGCAGTAGTTGAAGGCCATTACGCCGCAACAGACCGTGGCACTGCTGCACCAGAGGCTGTGAAAGAACTAGAGGCCACATTGCGCGCCAAAGGCAAGAACGCGACGTTCCATGTGTACCCCGGAACACAGCATGCATTCTTCAATGACACTCGCCCTGAGGTGTATGACGCCGCAGTTGCAAAAACTGCATGGGATCGCACACTCGCGCTATTCCGCGCGAATCTCTAACTCAACAAACTAAGCAAGTTCGGCGATTGCATCTGCAATTGCAATAGCGCGTTGCGCGTTTGCAACGTGCAAATTCTCAATCATGCGACCGTCAAGTTGTACAACGCCCTTGCCTGCTGCAAGTGCTTCGTCGAATGCAGCAATAACTTTGCGCGCATGTTCCACTTCAGCTTCGCTTGGTGACCACACGTCATTAGCAACGCCTACTTGATCTGGGTGAATCAGGGTTTTTCCGTCAAAGCCCATCTCTGCACCTTGAACACACTCTGCACGGAATCCGTCTGCATTCTTGATGTCGTTGTACACGCCGTCGAGAATTGTCTTACCTGCTTCACGTGCCGCAAGAAGTGCTGTGTGAAGGCTTGGGTACAACGGTGCGCGACCAGGTACTTGCGCTGCGCGCAATTCCTTTGCCAAGTCATTGGTTCCCATAACAAGAACTGCAACGCGTGGGTGGGCGGCGATTTCACGGCAATCAAAGATTGCTGTGGGGGTTTCGATCATCGCCCAAATCATCATCTCTTTTGGTGCGCCAGCGGCATCTAGAGCAGCAGATACTTCATTCACTTCAGCAACAGAGTTGATCTTTGGAATAACAACTGCTGACACGCAAGCCTTCGCAGCTGCTGCAACATCTGCATGACCCCATGGAGTTGCAAGAGCATTACAACGAATGGTGAGCTCGCGCTTGCCGTATTCGCCGGAGTTGACTGCTGCAATTGCTTGCGCACGTGCAATGTCTTTCGAATCTGGCGACACTGCGTCTTCAAGGTCGAAGATGATCGCATCGGTTGAAATTCCTTTAGCTTTTTCTAGCGCGCGCTCGTTAGCGGCGGGCATATACAAAGCGGAACGGCGTGGACGTTGTGCAGACATGGAGTCTCCTCAGTGTTGTGGGGGTTTAGAAACCGTATGAAGCGGCAAGAGCAGGGTCGCGCTCTGCCAATTGACGAGCGAGCTGAACGACAACTTTGCACTGCTTTACAGATGCGTCGTCTTCCATTTTTCCGTCAAGCATGACAGCGCCGGTGCCGTCGCCCATTGCGTCAATGACGCGCTGTGCTTGCAATACGTCTGAAGGACGAGGACTGAACACGCGCTTAGCAATATCGATCTGTACTGGGTGAAGGCTCCATGCACCAACGCAACCAAGAAGGTAGGCATTGCGGAACTGATCTTCACACGCAACGGTGTCTTTGATGTCGCCGAATGGGCCATAGAACGGAAGAACGCCATTCATCACGCAGGCATCAACCATGCGGGCAAGTGTGTAGTGCCACAAATCTTGTTGGTACACGGTGCGTGCGCCTTCGTAATTGTCGCCCTCTGGGTCTGCACGCACGATGTAATCAGGGTGGCCACCACCAACGCGGGTGGTCTTCATGCGGCGGTTCGCTGCAAGGTCTGCAGGTCCGAGTGAAATTCCCTGCATGCGAGGTGATGCAGCACAAATTTCTTCAACGTTTGCTACGCCACGAGCTGTTTCGAGAATTGCATGAAGAAGCAATGGCTTTTTCAAACCGGCACGTGCTTCAAGTTGTGCAAGAAGGCGATCGACATAGTGAATGTCTTCTGGGCCTTCCACCTTTGGAATCATGATGACGTCGAATTTGTCTCCGGCTTGAGTGACGATGTCGATGATGTCATCAAGGAACCATGGAGAGTCGAGGCTGTTGACGCGTGTCCACAATTGTGTGGTGCCGAAGTCGAGTGTGTTGGCAACCTTGATAAGGCCTGCGCGCGCTGCAGCTTTGTCGGCCATCGGAATCGCATCTTCCAAGTTGCCGAGAATGATGTCGACGTTTGGAATGGTGTCAGGAAGCTTCGCAACCATCTTTTCGTTATGAGGCGGAAAGAAGTGAATGACACGACTGGGCTTGAAAGGAATCTCTTGGACAGGGGCAGGAGCTCCGGCGGCAAGGGGTTTGAAAAAGTCACGAGATGGGCGCACGTGTTAATCGTATGGGGGGACTGACTCTGCGGAAACATTGCCATTAAGGATGCCTATATATACACATAGAAGTTATGGATATACTTGATGCTATGACCAAACGCCTAGTGGAAATACCCGATGAACTGCTCATGGCTGCCCAGGCCGCACTTGGCACAGCCACCATGAAAGACACCATTAATCGGGCGCTCATGAATTCCGTATCTGAAGCTGAACATGAACTCGATAAAGCGCTTCGCTTTGCTTCAACATTCGAAACGAGCGGCAATGAGAGCGCATGGCGCTGAAGTATCTCATCGACACAAGCGTTCTTCACCGTCTAAAGAGCGACGAAGTGCTAACAAAAGTTCGAGCGTTGACATTGAACGGAGAAATTGCACGGTGCTCAATAACGGATCTCGAGTATCTGTATTCCGCGCGCAATGAAGACGAATGGGAAGGTGCTTCACATCTGTTGTCACGATTCTTCAACATCGAAGTTCAACCTGAACATTTCACGCGTGCTTTGCAGGTGCAAAGAATTCTCGCGCAAAAATCTCAGCGCGGTCGAAAGATTCCAGATCTCATCATTGCTGCAGTCGCAGAACAACTAGACCTCACGTTGTTGCACTACGACATTGACTTTGACCATATTGCAGAGATCACAGGTCAGCGTGCCGAATGGGTCATTCCTGCAGGCCAAATCTCCTAGAGTCGTTCGCATGAGCCAGCAATACGACGCCATTCTTTTTGATGCCGGGGGAGTATTCCTTATCCCGGACCCCACTGTACTGGCGCCGACCCTTGCCTATTACGGCGCTACGTCTGACCAGGACGTATACGTTCGCGCTCACTACGGCGCAATGGCGGCTAAATCACGACAGGGTTCTGGCGAAGATGATTGGTCGCACTACAACACTGCGTATGTGCAACTTGTGGGTGTACCCGAACACAATCGTGAAGCCGCAACGTTTGTGCTGTCACGTACTCGTCATGCCCATTTATGGCGTGCGCCTCTTGCCGGTTCTGCCGAAACACTTCGTGGGCTGAATGCTGCAGAAGTCCCCATTGGAATTGTCAGTAACGCAAGTGGGCAGATTGAAGAGATTCTTGGTCGCAGTGGCATCTGTCAAGTGGGAGATGGCCCGTTAGCCAGTGTTCGGTGCATTGTTGACAGTCATGTTGTGGGGGTAGCAAAACCAGACCCACACATTTTTGATTTCGCGTTGCCGTTCTTTGCGGACATTGACCGATCACGAATTGCATACGTGGGCGACAGCGTGGTGATGGACGTCGGTGGAGCAACTGCAGCAGGACTCATCCCAATTCTGGTTGACCCGTATGACGATGCTGCAGACCTTGTGACGTGTCGCAGAATTGCTTCGCTCCTCGAGCTGTTGTGATTATTTCTTAGTGTCGCAAAGGTTCTTTGCAATCACCTTCAGGCACAGAGTTTCGTCTGCGCCTTCAAAGATTGACAACACGCGAGCATCGACATACAAACGGCTGACGCTGTATTCCTCTGCATAGCCGTAACCGCCATGAATCTGGAGAGCTTCACGTGTCACCCATTCGGCTGCACGGCATACATATGCCTTCACCATGCTGGCTTCCATTGCACCTTCACCCTTGCCCATAAGGCCGGCTACTGAATAACAGAACTGACGTGACGCCTGAATGAGCACGGCCATGCGGCCAAGCTTCACTTGCGTGAGTTCGTATTGCGAGATGGGCTGACCGAATACTGTGCGGTTGTTCGCGTAGTCAACTGCTGCTTCGTACGCGGCCTGCATAACGCCAACTGCACGAGCAGCTGTTTGCAAACGACCATTCTCAAACCCAGCCATCTGCAGGTAGAAACCTTTGCCAAGTCCGTCTTCTTCACCAATGAGGTTTGCAGCAGGGACCCACCAGTTCTCGATAGCAATTTCGTAACTGTGCATTCCGCGATAACCAATGGTGTCAATTGGGCTGCCGTCCATCTTTCCGCCGCCGTCTTGGCTGAACGTGAATCCGTGTGAATCACCCAGTGGTTTTGGAACGATGAATAGCGACAACCCGCGGTGAGTCTTTGAGCGGTCTGGGTCTGTACGTGCAAGAAGCATCAGCACGTTTGCACGCGCACCAAATGTGCACCATGTCTTCACGCCGTTAATGATCCAGCCTGCTTCGCCGTTGGGTCCTGTACCGCGAACTGCAGTTGTCTTCAGGCTTGCAACATCGGAACCGTAGTCAGGTTCTGTTACTGCAACTGCTGACATGACTTCTGTGCTGGCAAGTTTTGGAAGCCATTCAAGTTTCTGAGCTTCTGTGCCACCCTTAACAAGTGCGCGCGTGAGAATTTCAGGACGAGTGATTAACGAACCACCGATGCCAAGCGAACCGCGAGACAATTCTTCAGTCGCGATGACGGAAGCCATGTATTCGCTTTCGCCGCCCTCACTAAAACCTTCGTACTCAACCGGGACGCTGAGACCAAACGCGCCAATTTCAGCGAGTCCAGCAATGATTTCTTCTGGCACGTCTCCGTTGTGACGGTGTACATGCTCGGCTTGAGGCGCGATGACTTTGTTTGCGTATGAACGGAAAGTGTCTTGCACCATTTCAAAGTCGCTTGCCAAATGGCGAGGCCCTTGAACTTCTGCAAGTGATGCGAGGAAACCTGGTGCGCGATATGTCTGAACAAAGTCGTGTGCAGAAGAAAACAGCGAAGGGTCAACACCCCATGCCTGTTCACGGCCGATGAGGCGCGAAACGAAGTCATGCACCATGTCGGCAGTGAATGCGCACGTGATGTTTCCTTCGGCTACACCCTTGGCGCCGTAGGGAAGAAGATATTTAGCTGTCGAAACAGCTGCTGCTACGTGAGCAATGTCGTATGCCAATGTTTGATTCTTGTCAGGGCCACCTTGCGCAACAAGAGACGCAATTGCGGTGTCAACCATCGCTGAGGCAGTGGAAATCACCGAGGCGGCTGTCTGGATATCGGGGGCAGTCGTTGTCATGGAATCAAACGCTAGTGAATAAGTCACGGGTTTAGAGCACCCGTGATGCCGGTTTCGGCCGTCACGCCTAGTCTTTGGATGTGGCATTTGACACTTTCCCCACGGTCGATTGGCTCGACGGCGAACTAGACCCATTGGTCGATGTGGAAGCTCTTGATGGTGTCGTCTCACTTTTGGCCTCGCAGCCGCCTGACCTAGCAACCACGTTGGCTCTTGTAGTTATTCATAACGGTCAGGTGGTTCGTGAAATGTATGGCCCGGACACAGATGCCTCAACCACCTTGATCTCATGGTCTATGGCTAAAAGCATCACGCAGGCGCTCGTGGGAATGGCAGTGGGCGACGGACTGCTGTCGATTCATGATGATCATCTATTTCCTGAATGGGAAAACGATGAGCGCGCTCACATCACCCTCGGCAATCTGTTGAATATGACGAGCGGTCTTGAGTGGCTCGAAGACTATGTGGACGACAAAGCGTCAGACGTGATCGAGATGTTGTTCGGTGATAAGAAATTTGTTGGAGACCATGCGGCGTATGCAGCATCAAAAAACTTGGAAGCAAAACCAGGGACGAAGTATTTGTATTCATCTGGCACAACCAATCTTGTAACCAAAATTCTGTCTCGTGCACTGGGTGAGAAACCTGGTTCCACAGATGCAATGTCAAAATTTATGCAGCAACGTTTGTTTGATCCGCTTGGTATGCGCTCGGCAATCCCACGCTTCGATGCCTCAGGCAATTTTGTTGGTTCGTCATTCGTGTATGCAACGGCCCGTGACTTTGCACGATTCGGTTATCTGTATCTGAACGATGGAATGTGGAATGATTCACGTCTGTTGCCCGAGGGTTGGGTGGATTACTCGCGCACTCCAATCGCCCGTGACCCGGACAATGATCTTGATTACGGAGCTCACGTGTGGATGTTTCCGAACGACCCCGGCTCTATTGCAGCGCTTGGGTATGAAGGGCAGTTCACGTGGGCGTCACCTAGGCGAAACCTTGTTGTTGTGCGGCTTGGAAAGACCAATGCCGAGTACGCGCCTAGGTTGCGGGCTGAATTATCGAGAATTGTTCACGCATTCCCAACACAAGCGTCCGATTTCGGCAACGATGGTTACTGTGGCTGATGAAGTACAGCGCCGCTGGCGCATCAGTAGGGCTTTGCAGTTCGTACTGCTCGGCGCAATCGTGTACTTTTTTGTGTTGCCCCTTATCCCAGGGTTTCGCGACGCAATACGCGATCTGAAAAATGTTGACCCGAATTTATTGTTTGTTGCAATTGGCCTCCAAGGGTTTTCATTACTCGCATATTCCATGTTGACCAGAGCTGCGCTTGGTGAGCACGGAGCCGGTATCAGTGTCTTGCGGTTGTTCCGTATTCAACTCAGCACAAAGGCATTAGGAAATATTGTTCCTGGTGGAAGTGCGGCTAGCTCGGCGCTCGGATTCAGGCTTATCACGATGTGTGGCGTTAAAGGGCCAGATGCAGCATTCGCATTGGCGACTGCTGGTGTTGGTTCAGCAGTAGTTCTGAATTTTATCTTGTGGTTCGGATTGATCATTTCTATTCCTACTCGTGGTGTCAACGCTGCGTACGGAACAGCAGCGATTGTTGGTATTTTGCTAATGGCATTTGCTGGTTTCATAATTTTTGGGCTTGTCGAAGGTCAAGGACGTTCGGAACGCTTGGTGCGGTCCGTTGCCCGACGATTGCGATTCGATGAAGACCACGCGGCTTCCGTACTTGAGCATCTGGGAAACAGGATCGAAGGACTGTTTACGGACCGTGCGTTGATGCAGCGAGTCGTCGGGTGGGCCACCTTGAACTGGGCGCTCGATGCGTTGTCATTGTGGGTATTTCTGAGGGCGTTTGGTGGCAATCTTGGTTTTGATGCGCTCGTCGTGTCGTTTGGAATCGCCAATGTGTTTTCAGTTATTCCGATAACTCCGGGTGGATTAGGAATTATGGAGGGCATCTATATTCCAACCCTCGTCGGATTTGGACTTGGACGTCCGTTGGCCACTGTTGGTGTTTTGTCGTATCGCGTGGGGCAGTATTGGTTGCCAATAATCGTTGGTTGGTTGTGTTATTTGTCGTTGCGTGTCGGCCCGTTCTCCATTGACCGCAAACACAAGTTGGGGACATTGCCGCGTGTTGCCACGTCACAAGCACAACGTGGCCTCACCACGGTTGATTGGGTGGAGAAATTTGCTCCGCGTGACCGTACTGGGCAGTTTCCGATGCCAGTGTTTGATCCAACTGATCTTGAATTCTCAGATGACGATACGGATGGCACACTAAAACCTGAGTAGCGTTGGAGTCATGACAACACATGAACGCCCCTTTGGTCGCTGCTTAGAAGATTTTGTTCCTGGAGACGTTTTTCGTCACTGGCCGGGTAAGACCATTACCGAATATGACGATCATCTCTTCTGCATGATCACCATGAATCATCACCCACTGCACACCAACGATTGGTTTGCAAAGGAAAGTGTGCAAGGTCGCAATGTTGTTGTTGGCAATCTCGTCTATTCGTTGGTGCTCGGCATGAGCGTTCCTGACATCAGTGGTGCAGCTATCGCAAACCTTGAAGTTGAAACGCTTCAGCACAAGTTCCCAACTTTCCATGGCGACACAATTCATGCTGAGACCCGCGTTCTTGAGACGACCGAGAGCAAGTCAAAGAATGATCGCGGCACAGTGCTGGTTGAGACCAAAGGTTTTAACCAAGATGGCAAAGAAGTCTGTTACTTCCGACGTCGCGTCATGGTGTGGAAGCGTGAGTTTGCTCCAGACCGTCGCCGTCCATATGACGGACAGGACGTGTGGGCCGACTAAGTCGCAATGACTGCATTGCGGCCAGTCTGATTGAGTGGGGCAGCGGTTCGTTGCGTGACTTGCCCTGGCGTCGCACAAATGATCCGTGGCGCGTACTTGTAAGTGAAGTGATGTTGCAACAGACATCTGTTGCGCGCGTCATGCCAAAGTACGAGGCTTTTCTCGAGGCCTTTCCAACGCCAGGCGCATTGGCGGAGGCACCATTAGGCGATGCATTACGTCTGTGGTCTGGTCTCGGGTATCCGCGGCGCTGTCGCAATCTGCAAGCAACTGCAGTGGTGTTGCATGAACAATTTGATGACCACATGCCGGATTCAATTGACGAGTTGCTAAAGCTTCCAGGCATCGGCCAATACACCGCTCGCGCCGTTTTGGCATTTGCGCACCGAATGGATGTTGCAGTTGTTGATGTCAATGTCTCGCGCGTGTTGTCGCGACTTGAAGGCGTTCCAATGAAGGCTCGTGCTTTGCAAACCTTTGCTGATGAATTGGTTCCGCAAGGGCTTGGGTGGGAATGGAATCAAGTGATGATGGATTTCGGCGCACGACACTGCACTGTGCGTTCGCCATTGTGTGATTCATGCCCCGTGCGAACCCAGTGCAAATACAAGGGCGTTGGTGATGACCCAGCCCAACTGTCTGCTGGTGTCAGTAAACCCCAACCTCGGTTTGAAGGGTCTGATCGTCAGGCACGGGGACGTGCATTGCGTGCAGTGGGGGATGGCTCACATCGAATAGTTGACGTGATCAAAGAAATGCGTGTTGATGAGGGTCGTGCAGAAAAACTGATTGCATCGCTGGTGGAAGAAGGATTATTTCAGCGCACCGGCAACACGGTTACTTTGCCGTAATCCAATCAATAATCAGCTTGTTCACTTCTGCAGGCTTTTCTAATTGCATGAAGTGACCAGCACCTTCAACTATTTTCACTTCGGCCCAAGGGGACATAGCCCGTGCCAACTCAGCAACTTCCATTCCGATGCAACCATCGTTTGATCCATGCAAGTACAACGTTGGCTGAGTTAGTTCTCCACCACCAGCTGCTTGAATTGCATCATATTTCTCACTGCGCGCACCAGTGCCAAGAGTTGCGCGGTAATAACCAAGAGCAGCGGCCATGTGTGCTGGGTCGCGCAAACATGCTTTGCAATTTTCTGAATCGATTGCGCCGTCATAACCAGGTGACCAATCACGCCACAACATGTCGATGAACGCAAGATCGTTTGCGGGCACAACCATGTCAGACAATGGATGTTGGAAATAGAACATGTACCAACTGCGTTTTGTTTGTTCGAGGTTGGTTGCGAATGACATTCCCATTGCAGCGCCCGGAGGCACTGCCATTCCAACGACGCGCTTCCAGCGTTGCGGTTCGCTCGCTGCTGCACCGTAAACACTTGGTGCTCCCCAGTCGTGCCCAATCAAAACTGCATCACCATCGCCACCAAGGGCCTCATGCAAAGCATTGGCGTCTGCGGACAAGGCGCCTGTTTGGTAGATGCCGTCTGGTGCCGTTGACGTTGGTGCATAGCCGCGAGTAAATGGCGCTACCGCTCGGTAACCGGCAGCAGCAAGTTCGGGCATGAGGTGGCGCCAACTATGTGCTGAATCGGGGAAACCGTGAAGACATAGGGCTAATGGGCCGGTGCCGCACTCTAGATAGGTGAAGTCGATGCCATTAGCGGTGACGGTATGTGTGGTGATCTCATGAGCCATATCCGAACGGTACTCGGCTGTGGTGCGACACGCGTCACTCTAAGAATTTGTGTACTTCACGAGCGAACATGCGTAGCGTTAGGGAAATGGGGTCAGAGCAACTACGCGTCACGTTTCACGGCGTTCGTGGTTCAACACCATGTCACGGGCCCACCACAATGAAATACGGCGGTAACACTGCCTGCGTTTCGGTACAGGCTGATGGTCAACGCCCACTTCTTCTAGACCTCGGAACTGGCCTTCGTTATTTCGGAAACCAATTTGTTGAAAAAGATGCGCCTGTTAATGCGGTGGCATTAGTAACGCATTTGCATTGGGACCATATTCAAGGCCTTCCATTTTTTGCACCGGTGTTGAAACCTGATGCACGGCTTGAAATGTTTGGACCGGTCCAAGAAGACGGCACCAGCTTTATGGAATCCGTAAAGAACATTGTTCGTCCGCCAACTTTCCCCGTTGACCTCTCAGGTTTACAAGGGCGTTTTTCGTTTCATGATGTAGCTGATAATGATTTTGCAATTGATGGGTACTCCATCAAGTCACGTCTGGTTCCTCACATTGGACCAACAGTTGGGTATCGCATTGAGTTTGGCGGAGTCTCGGTCGCATACATCTCTGATCATCAGCAGCCGCTTGATGGTTCGTTTGCCATTGCAGACGGAGTTCGTGAATTAGTTGAAGGCGTCGACCTACTCATTCATGATGCCCAATACACGCCTGCCGAGTTTGTGACTAAGGCTCATTGGGGTCACTGCACCACAGAATTCGCTGTTGGTGTTGCGATGTCATGCGGCGCAAAGCGATTGGCCCTCTTTCATCATGATCCAGAGCGCACAGATGCTGAACTTGATGCCACGAAGGCATGTTCAGATTCTGCAGGAGTTGAAGTTTTTGTAGCCCGTGAAGGCGCAACAATCAACTTGTGACCCATTGCGTCTAATCTGAACTCATGTCTGCATCTTTTGATTCTGCTCAGTTTCGCGCCGTTCTCGGCCATGTACCGACCTCAGTTGTCGTGGTGACTGGTCTTAATGCGCAGGGCACAGCATTTGGTATCACTATTGGATCCTTTGCATCCGTTTCACTTGATCCGCCACTAGTTGGTTTCTTCCCTGGTGTCCGTTCGCAGTCATGGGCTGCAATTCGTGAATCTGGTCGCTTCTGCGTGAATGTCCTTGGTTCACACCAAGAAGAAGCTTGCTGGCGTTTTGCAAAAGAAGGCGACGACAAGTTTGCTGGTGTTGAATGGATTCCATCTGAAGGCGGTAGTCCTGTTTTGCCGGGTTCGATTGCATGGATTGATTGTGAAATCGATTCAGAGACAGTGATGGGGGACCACACCTGTGTTGTGGGTCGTGTGACTTCGCTTGATCATGCAGAAGAAGTAGAGAACGCCATGGTGTTCTTTCGCGGCAAAGTCTCAAGCGTGAAGCACGGTGGATAGTAAAGAGATCACGGCTCGCATTTGCGCCGCAGTTGTTGGCGCAACACTTGCACTTGCCGGAGCCGGGAAATTCACTTCGTGGAATCAGTGGCTTACGAATGCTCGTCGACAGTACCTCTGGAAACTTGTTGCTATTTCGCTTCCTGGGATTGAACTATTACTCGGTGCTGCACTATTTGTTTTGAAACCAGCCCCCATCGTTCTAGGCCTTGCAACATTGTTGTTGGTTGTATTCACTTCGTTTTTAGCTATGCAGGTCTTGACAAAGTCTCAAGTGCCATGCGCATGCTTCGGAGCCCATGTGAATAGACCGCCATCATGGCGTGATGTGGTGCGCAATCTTGGGTTAATTGCACTGATGTTTACTGCTGCTGCTCTTAGCTAGTTATTGAACACAATCAATGGCGAATGACAAAGTTTGTGCTTCGTCACGCCATTGGTCATAACGGCCTGATGGTCCGCCATGCCCGGCGCCCATATCGCATTTAAACACCACCGTTGTTTGTGGTGATTCATGGCGCATTCGTGCAATCCATTTGGCTGGCTCGTGATAACTAACGCGCGGATCGTTCAAGCCCGCAGTGACATATAGCTGTGGGTAATCAACAGCAACAGTGTTGTCATATGGGGAATAACTAGCGATGTATGAGGCGAACGGCTCTGAGCGTGGATCGCCCCATTCTTCCCATTCAGTAACAGTGAGAGGTAACGACGGATCACTCATGGTGCTGACAACATCAACAAACGGAACTTCCGCAATTGCACCGGCAAAACGTGTTGGAGCAATCGTGATGCTTGCGCCCACTGCGAGTCCGCCTGCACTTGCACCACGAATAACCATCTTCGTGCCGTCGCAAACACCGCTATCTGCCAAATGTGTAGCCACTGCAATGGTGTCTGTAAACGTGTTGCGCTTGTGTTGTAAGCGGCCCTGCAGATACCAGTTGCGTCCCATCTCGCCACCGCCGCGAGGGTGAGCAAGTGCCCATATCCAGCCACGGTCAAGTAGCGACAGTCGTGCAACTGAAAACCACGGTGCAACGGAAATTTCGTACGAGCCATACACATACACCATTCCTGGTGCAGTGCCATTCAGGGGGGTGTCGCGATGACGAACTATGTCAACTGGAACTCGAGCGCCGTCCTCTGAGGTCGCCCACAAACGTTCCGACATGTACATTGACAAGTCACACGAGTTGACACGTACTTGCTTCAATGTTGACACTTCGTTTGAAGCCAGTGAATACCATGCGGTGGTGTGAGGCACCGTGAGTGATTGATACGACAATCGAACTCCGTCTGTATCGAAGTCTGGATTGGTGTCGAGTTCTACTTCATGGGGTTCATCGAGAATCGCAACGTGCGAGACAGTCCCGTCACGGTTCACAATGGAAATCACTTGCTGTCCGTTTACCCACCGCTGCATCACAGCAAATGAAGAAAAGCATTCGAACTGGGTGATGCGTTCGCCGGCGACATGTGCAAGAAATGGAATCCACTCGGATGGGGAAGTAGTTGTAGCGGTCATGACCTGAAAGTCAACTGCATCAAGGTTGGTGGTGATAGCTAATTCGGTACCCCAGTGATCAACTGTGTATTCAATGTCATCGCGACGTGGCGCTACACAAAGCAATTCTGCAGTTGGTGTTGATGCATCAAGGATCCATGTCTCGCTAGATGTCTTGCTGGACGATTCAATCATGATTAATTGGCCAGAACGACTGGCTGCAACACCGACAAAGAAGCGCTCATCTGCGTCTTCATAGACCATCACGTCATCAGTAACCGAAGTGCCAATTTGGTGACGCCACACTTGCCATGGCCGCATTTGTTCATCAGGCGTCACATAAAACAGCCAGTCGTCATTCGTGCTCCATGCAATGCCACCAAACGCTGTGTCGGCAATTACATCTGGTGCATCATGACCAGTTTCAGTGTCGCGAACGCGCAACGTGTAGTACTCGCCACCGTCAATGTCACTAGACCAAGCGAGAAGTCGAGTGTTGTTTGAGACTTCGAAGCCTCCCAATGAGAAATAGTCATGGCCGTCAGACTCGACGTTCTCGTCGATCAAGACATTTTCAGTTGCCGTTGTCGCTGTTCGACCGCGCGAATGAATGGCGTACGCCTTGCCGGTTTCGGTACGTGATGTGTACCACCAGCCAGAGTGACTGACCGGATGAGACGCATCGTCTTCTTGAATACGTGACTTGATGGTTGAAAAGATCTCGTCCGTCACAGATTTGTGCTGAGAAAACCATTCTTGTGAATAGATGTTTTCTTCAGAGAGGTACTGCAGAGTCGCAGCATCATCTTTCTGCAACAGCCACGCGTAGGGGTCTTGCACGTCGCCAAATGGCCGCACCCATGTATGTGGTCGCCGTGGCGCAATTGGCAGATTCGATGTCATGCACTGCAGGATAAGGGCAGGTAAGCGGTACCGTTTTGTTATGCGCGTGTGGATTGACCAAGACCTGTGTACAGGTGATGGACTCTGCGTAGATCTGTGCCCTGATGTGTTTGTGCAGCTTGAGGATGGCATTGCATATGTTGCTGAGCGTGGTGAACCATTGAATGATCCGGGTGGTGCTGGTTCGTTAGCTGATGTAACTGTGCGTGATTTTTCAGCAGTTGTTCAAGCTGCTGATGTGTGTCCGGGTGAATGCATCTTTGTTGAGATCGACGACTGATTTATTTGTCGTAGTGAATTATTCTCACCGCAACAATCGAATTGAACGCTGAGTTAATTTCATAGAGCAACGCTCTATGTGCGTTAGAAAACGCAATAGATAGGCACACGCTTCACCTAAGGTGAACCGAATGTCACCACGCAAGAACTTCTCGCATCTCGATCATCGCCTCGCTGATGCGCTTGAAGTGATGGGCGAATGGTGGACACCTTTGATCATTATGGCAGTAAGTAATGGGGCTTTTCGTTTTGAAGCCATTCAGAATTCGTTAGGTATTGCACGCAATATTCTTACTGATCGTCTGAACACTCTTGTCGCTGGCGGCGTCTTGGAAAAGCGTATGTATACGGAGAAACCGCAACGTTACGAATACCACCTCACTGGAAAAGGTGAGGAATTGATTCCTATTCTTAATGATCTCGAAAAGTGGGGCACACGCCACTACTGAACTCAGAAACAATGAGTTCGCCTCGGTACTAGTACGGTCTCTATTAGAGGTACTTATGAAAATATCAAACAAAGTTTCGCGCCGACTTCAACGGTCGCTAATCGTTTTTCCGGCTCTTGCTCTTGCGGTCACAGTCGGTTGCGTCAGTTCTTCCGGCGCAGCACCATCGCCAGAGGCAAAGAAGACCACTACAACTCTGAAGAAGAAAAAGGTGGTGACCACCACGGTTGTAAAAGGTGTTGTGGGTGCAAATCCAACTGCTCTGTCGGTTCTTTCAACCATTGTTGTGCAGAACGAATACAAGACTGGTTATTCGCGTTCGTTGTTCAAGCATTGGATCGATGCCAATGGAAATGGGTGTGATACGCGCGAAGAAGTACTTATTGCAGAGTCTCAGAGCAAAGCCCAAGTTGATGCGTATGGATGCAAAGTGATTGAAGGTGATTGGTTGTCGCCATATGACAACGTGATGCACACGAATCCGAGTGATCTTGATATTGACCACATGATCCCTCTGAAAGAAGCATGGGACTCCGGCGCTTGGAGATGGACTGCAGCTCAACGACAAACTTTTGCAAACGACCTATCTGATGCTCGTGCGCTCATCGCAGTGACCGCTGGTCAAAACAGATCAAAGTCTGATCGAGACCCCTCGAATTGGATTCCACCACAGAAGTCATATACCTGCACATACCTTTCTGAGTGGGTGGCCATTAAGGCTCGTTGGAAACTCTCGATGGACCAGAGCGAATTTGGGCGTATCAAGAACTTGCTCACTGCCTCATGTGCGACGGCCACAGTCGCGCCGTGGGGAACCGCACCTGCGGTTCCGTCAAAATCTGCGACAACGCCGATAACTGAAGACACCATTCCCGCCGTCGCATCGGCAACTACGTTGGCCCCTGTTGCCACCGCACCTGTTGCAATCGCAGATCCCGAAGGGGCCAATGGAGCCCGTGAAGTGAAGCCAGTTCGATGCAAGAAGGCCGAGTTTGGCCTAACAGGGCAATATCAGGGTGCCCCGTATGTCTGCTCTGATCGTCGCAAAGATGGCACTGCCTATGCGGCTGGCTATTACATGTGGCGGCCGGCGTAAAACTGCTTTGTGGCGCTCGGGCTGTTGCCCGATAGCCTTGACTCCTATGTCGAAGAAGACCAAAAAGCGTAAGGCGCGCATGCGCCGCTCCAAGGCCAACCACGGCAAGCGTCCAAACATGGGTCGCGGCTAAGCCGACACCCATATGAGCCGCCTCGTTGCACTGCATGCGGGAGGCTCTCGTGAACCCTGGCAGAAGCTGGGGCTTTCATTTACTGGTAACTCTTGTCTGTTGGCTGATGTTGACCTGACCATCACAGACGACCCTCTCGGGCTCCATTCCTGGACCATTGATGTCGGTATTGATGATGTCTGTGACATCGATGGCATTTCCACCACTCTTGTCTCTACCTCTCCTGGTCATCCCGCCACGTCTCGTATCGGTTCTCACACCATCACTGGGCTTGATCACGTAGTTGTCAACACCGACAACCTTGATCGCACGTGTGCCGCTATCGAAGCTGTTCTTGGCCTTGATGTGCGCCGCGAACGCGAAGTTGGCAATGGCGTCGTGCAGCGATTCCACAAACTTGATAACACCATTATTGAAGTTGTCACAGGGCCACACATCACCACGGTTGGCGCATCGTTGTGGGGCATGGTTGCAAGCATTGATGACTTGTTCGAATACTGCGAATCATTAGGTGATGACATTGCTTCGCCACCAAAGCGTGCAACGCAGCCTGGTCGTTACATCTCAACCGTGCGCGGAGCAACGGGGCTTGGTGTTCCGTTTGCCATGATGACCCCGCATGTGCCGGGCATGGCAACACGCTGATTTAGTCAGATTCGTCGTCTTCGCCGGCAAGTTGTCGCAAGAACTGCGCACCCACTTCACACGAATCATTTGCCGGACACCATCTGCATTGAAAACCGGGTCGAACTTCTGGTTCGCGCGTCTTCAAGACAAGATCTGCAATCAACAAAGTGCCGTGAGCAGTGCGACGAACAGCTGATTGCAATAAACCTTCTGTGACGTCTTCATCGTCGAGACGTGCTGAGTCAAGTGAATACGACGCAAGTCTGCGTGGCGCTTGGCGGCTGCGCAATGTTTCGATAAGAGCATAAAAGCGTAAGTCGTCACGATGGGTGGGCGTGAGCCGGCCGGTCTTCAGGTCGATGATGACTTTTCGCCCTGGCCCTCCGAGAACTAAGTCCATGCGAGACGTAAACAACACTGCACCACCGAATAGTGAATAGGACGCTGAGTATTCAACCATTGGGCGCCACTGCGGTTTGACCGGCGGGAAGCATTCAAGGAAATTTGAAACAGCCCCGACAACTGCTCCACGCAATTCAGCAAGTTCATGTGCAGGTAACGAGATAATGAAATCAGATGCACTCTCGCGTGGGTTTTCCGCAACGCTTGTAATTGCTGCATCAACAATTTCAGAAGGAATTATTGGACCTCGCCAGTTCAGCAACAACTCAATGCCTTTATGGGCAATGGTGCCGCGCACTGTGTTGATGTTCCACGCGAACTGTGCTTGTCGATTCAATACGTGATACTTCTCACATCCGTGAACAGTTGCAATGTGGTGCTTGTTTACACGTAACGGATCTTCTGGCGTGAACAAATCTTTGATGGGAGCAAGGGCTTCAACAAGTTGTTCTTCAATTGATTCCACAATGTCGATAGACAACGGTTCCCAATCGGTGGGAACGCCAAGTGCCGAAATGACGGCCTGTTGCAACGGGTTGAGTTCTGTATCCACGACGCAGTAACGATAGGTCGCGGGAGTGTCGCAGAAGGGGAGAGTGTGCAACACCCTTTTGGCAATATGTCTTCATGCGTCCATCAGCCACCACAAAGTTCACAGCAGCAGCCCGGGTGTTAGCCCAGCGTGCAGCCGAACTTGATCTGGTGGTGCCGGGCTTTCGCAGTCCTCCTCGCATTGTGGGCGTCAACCGCAGCATTAGGCGCTCGCGCGATAGCGAAGGCGGTGTCGTCGCTGTACGCCTCTCTGACAGGCCATTTACAGCAGCTGTTGGTGACATGATCGAAGGTGTCATCTTCATCAATCGCCTTGAACCCCCCGAAGCTGACAGGGTCCGCACCCAGTTATGGCGCACCATGCTGCAGTTCACAGTAGAAATTTCAAACGAAGTGTCGAATTCTCCTCACGCCGCACAGCACGACCACGCCACTACGCGCGTAGCCTAAATACGTTCTCGCCCGGATGGCGGAACAGGCAGACGCAGGGGGCTTAAACCCCCCGGAGGGCAACCTCTTGCGGGTTCGATTCCCGCTCCGGGCACTAGTTCTTCGGAGGCATAATGCGTATTGAACGAATCAGAGTGGTGCGTGTACCTCTCGTTCTTGTGTCTCCACTTCGTACTTCAGATGGAGCGCATCAATCGCGGTCAGCAGTTCTGGTTGAGATCACTGACTCTGACGGCTACGTCGGATGGGGAGAAAACGTGGCTCCAACGGGCGTTGCATATGTCGGAGAGAATGCTGAAGCTTCTTATGCGGCAATGACACAGATGTTGATTCCTGAACTAGTGCAACATGACGTGGCGGTTGCTGACTTGTTTGCTGACGGATGGTGGGGAGTTGAAGGCCAACACTTTGCAAAGCATGCGCTTGAGTCGGCATTATGGGATGTGCACGCACGTCGCCAAGGTAAATCTCTGGCCGATGTCGTAGGTGCAGTTGAAACTGAAATTGAAGTCGGCGTAGTGGTTGGAATGCATGATTCCATTGATGATGTTGTTGCGGAAGTGATGAAACGAGTTGAAGAAGGGTATGCACGGGTAAAAGTGAAGATTGCACGCGGGCATGATGTAGAAGTGCTTGCTGCAGTTCGTGATGCTGTGGGTGTTGAATATGCATTGCAGGCAGACGCCAATGGTGCGTACGGCGCTGATGATATTGACTTGCTTGTTTCTCTTGACAAATTCGCTCTGCAGTTCATTGAGCAGCCATTTGCGGCTGATGATTTGGATTCTCACGCTGAACTATTGCATCGGTCGGCCACTTCCGTGTGTCTTGATGAATCGGTGAACTCCATGAGTCAGTTATTGAACGCACTGGATCGTGGAGCATGTGATGTGGTCAACATCAAGCCGTCGCGCATCGGTGGTATTCGTGATGCGATAGCTATGCACGATGTTCTTGTTGATCGCGGAATTGATGCGTGGGTCGGCGGCATGCTCGAATCGGGCATTGGGCGTGCTTCGTGTCTTGCACTTGCTGCGATGCCGGGGTTCACTTTGACTCCTGACTTGTCTGCTTCCGCCCGTTACTTCGCCTCTGATGTCACACGGCCATTTGTGCTTGAAGACGGCATGTTGCAGGTGCCAACAGGACTGGGTATCGGTGTTGAGCCCCTACCTGAGGTGCTTGCCCACCAAGATGTTGTTATTGAAACGCTGTTTCAGCGCTGATTCGTGGCACGATTTCACCCATGAGTTCTTCAGACGCCTACAGCCTTGATGCGATGCTCGCAGACCTTGAAACGTTGGTGTCATCTGAATCTCCATCACGCGACATTGAACGCTTGACGTCTCATGCGCAGTTGTTGTCAGGACTTATGGAACGCATGTTGGGTTCTGCTCCAACATTGATTGATTCACCAGTTGGCCCACATATTCACTGGCGCGGAGGCAATGACCCGAAGGTTCTTATTTTGGGCCACCACGACACGGTGCATCCTGCTGGCACATTGGCACGGTTGCCATTTGCTGTGCGCGATGGAATTGCAACGGGGCCTGGCGTCTTCGACATGAAGGCAGGAATTGTTCAGGCCATTTACGCAGTTGCTTCATTAGAAGATTCCTCGCATGTGGAGATTTTACTTAGTGCTGATGAAGAGATTGGCTCGCACGCGTCACGTGCCCTTATTGAAGAACGCGCAATTGCATGTGGTTCGGTATTGGTTCTTGAACCAAGTGCAGACGGTGGGGCATTGAAGATTGGTCGTAAGGGGACAGGCACAATCACGCTGTCAATTGAAGGTCGTGCATCACATGCAGGGCTCGAGCCTGAAAAAGGAATCAACTCGTTGGTGGAATTAGCTACGTTGATTCCGCAGATTGTCGCGATTGCTGATGAGTCAATGGGTACAACAGTGACGCCAACTCTTGCATCGGCAGGAACCGCAGACAATGTGGTGCCAGCACTCACCACATGCGCAGTGGACGTTCGTGTGGCGGTACCAAGTGAGAAGCCACGAGTAGAAGCCGCGTTTGCAGCTTTACGACTGCGGCACCCAGAAGCTCGTCTCGTTGTGGGCGGTCAAATTGGTCGTCCACCAATGCATGAATCAGCAGCAGCCGGTCTGTTTCCCATTGCGACTGCAGTGGCGGCACGCATTGGTATCAGTTCACTCGACGGTGTTGTTGTGGGTGGTGGCTCAGACGGCAACTTCACAGCTGCCGTAGGTGTTGAAACGCTCGACGGTTTAGGCGCAGTGGGCGGTGGTGCACATGGCGATACAGAACATGTTGTGGTTGCAACTATGCCGCAACGAGCAGCGTTGTTGGCTGGCTTGTGTCAGGAATTGTCTTCGATGGCCAAGAGGCCACCGCTTGGCAACGTGCCAGCACCGCGATAAACCTGCAACTTCGCACGGCTGTCATCGATATCAAGATTGCGCATGGTGAGTTGACCAATACGGTCAAGCGGCCCGAATGCTGAATCTTCAACACGTTCCATGCTGAGACGGTCAGGTGCGTATGTGAGATTCGGACTTGTTGTATCAAGAATGCTGTAGTCGTCACCGCGGCGTAAACGCACAGTAACTTCACCAGTGATTGCAGTGCCTACCCAACGCATGAGTGGTTCACGCAGCATCAATGATTGCGGATCAAACCAACGACCTTCATACAGCAACCGACCAAGACGGCGCCCCATCGTGCGGTAGTTCTCAAGGGTTGCTTCGTTATGAATACCAGTGGCAAGGCGTTCATATGCAATGTGCAACAACGCAAGGCCAGGGGATTCGTAAATACCACGGCTCTTTGCTTCAATAATGCGGTTTTCGATTTGATCACTCATGCCAAGACCGTGACGGCCACCAATGGCATTTGCTTCCAACACAAGGTCTACTTGAGATTTGAATTCTTTTCCATTGATTGCAACGGGGAAACCTTCATGGAATCGAATGGATACAACTTCTGACGCAATAGCGATGCTTTCGTCCCAATGAGCAAAGCCCATGATTGGTTCGACAAGTTCCATTCCGTTGTTGAGTTCTTCTAACAGTTTTGCTTCGTGTGTTGCGCCCCAGATATTTGAGTCTGTTGAATACGCTTTTTCTTTGGAAGCTTTGTATGGCAGTTTACGAGCGGTGAGAAATTCACTCATCTCGGTACGTCCACCCATCTCGTCAACAAACGTGGGGTCAAGCCATGGCTTGTAAATACGTAGCGCTGGGTTCACCATGAGGCCGTAGCGATAGAAACGCTCGATGTCGTTGCCCTTGTAGGTGCTGCCGTCTCCCCAGATGTCTACAGAGTCCTGACGCATTGCGCGTACGAGCAATGTTCCGGTTACCGCACGACCCAATGGTGTGGTGTTGAAATATGTTTTGCCAGCAGTGGTGATATGGAACGCACCACACTGCAATGCAATGAGACCTTCGTGAACAAGCTCCTCGCGACAATCAACGAGGCGTGCAATCTCTGCGCCGTACTCTTTTGCTCTTCCAGGGATACCGGAAAGATCGGTTTCATCTGGTTGTCCGAGGTCCGCTGTGTAGGCACACGGGATGGCACCTTTTTCGCGCATCCAGGCAACGGCCGCTGATGTATCAAGGCCACCAGAAAATGCAATGCCGACGCGTTCGCCTGCGGGGAGGGTGGTAAGTACCTTTGACATTCCCTTAACGGTACTGGCGCATGACCACGACTACAGCGATGGATTCCATCAAGGCAGCGACACCAATGACCACAACAGCAATGGAGATGGCGGGGTTCGACGCAAGTTCTGCAATTCCTGTTGCAATCAGCGCAAGCGAGCAAGCCCAGCTGGCGGTTGTCATATAGCGCGGAGAGCGCAATGTGGCCACCAAAGGAACAAGGACGATGGCGAGTGGAATCGTGATCAAAAGTGGCGATGCAGGTGCTGACGACGGGCCGAGCCACCAAATGGGACGTCCGATGGTGCGGCTAGAGATTGCGACTGCGAGTAGTGCTGCAAATACGCCAGCCCATGTGATGGTGGAGACGGTTCGCCACCCGTCACTCGGAAGCACCTCGATTGGTGTGGGGGGAGTATCGAAATCCATACTCGCCACCGTACTCAGCCTGCCCCTGTGGGAAGTGACACCTATGGATAGCCTGAATGCGTATGGAAAAGTCGCCATTCAGCAAACTGTCGATCTTCTTTCCGATGTGGAATGAAGAGTCGTATATCGAACGAGCCATCGATGCAGCGCGTGAAGAGTGCGAAGACCTCATGGCACAGGGTGACATTGCTGATTACGAGATGATCGTTATCGACGACGCATCAACTGACAATACATTTGAAATCGCACAACGATTGGCTGCACAAGATCCACGGGTAAAAGTTGTGCATCACCCCGAGAACCGCAAACTTGGTGGTTCTATGAAGTCCGGCTACGCAGTAGCCAGTGGTGACCTTGTTCTGTACACAGATGCAGACTTGCCATTTGACATGCACGACGTTCATAAGGCGATGCGTCTACTTCGTTATTACAACGCAGATGTAGTTAGTGCGTACAGATTTGATCGCACCGGCGAGGGTTACGTACGTACGGTGTATTCGTTCTTCTACAACATCATGGTTCGTGTGTTGTTTGGAATTCGCATGCGTGATATCAACTTCGCTTTCAAGTTGTGCCGCACTCGTATTTTTGACCATGTTGAATTGAAGAGTGAAGGTTCGTTCATTGATGCCGAACTGGTGGTGAAGGCTCAGAAGTTCGGGTACTCAGTTATTCAATTCGGAGTTGACTATTTCCCCCGTACGCGCGGGGTCTCGACGTTGTCATCTCCTTCCGTAATCTTGAAGATTTTGAAGGAAGCGCGCCAACTTCGCCGTGAAATCAGAGGCATTTCGCCCGTTGTTTAGGCTGAAGGCTCACCAGCCTCTCGCGTTGGTAGCGTTTTGGTGCTGTGTCTGAACCCCTTGAACCCGAAATTGCATTGCCTGTTCACCAGTCCTGGTGGGTGAGGTGGCGTCAAGCAATCATTACGTCGGTTCTCTTTGTGATTGTGGGTACCGGGGTGGCCGTTGCCAATAACAACCAAAGCCCGGCAACAACTACAACGACTGCGGTTACTGCACCTGGGTTCTGCCCACCTGATGCGCCCATCACGTGTTACACATTGACTCGCACAATTCGCGACGGCATGAAGGGTGCTGATGTACGCCGATTGCAGCAACGTCTGAAAGATCTCAATTTTGATCCGGGCCGCATTGATGGCATATACGGTGGCGACACGATGATGGCGGTGTGGGCCTTTCAGGCACTTGTGCAAAAAATGACACGTGACACGATTGTTGATTTTGTGACCCCCGTTCTGTGGGAGTCAATGCGCGGAAATGTAACCATTACTCCGCGTCGTCAACCTGGGTCACCAAATCATGTTGAGGTGTATCTGCCAGAGCAGGTAATGGCCGTGTTCAAAGGGCAACAACTTCTGCTCGTAACCCACATCTCTACTGGTACCAACGAGAAGTGGTGCGAAGAGGTAACAATCGACCCAGGCGAAGATGGCAACAAAGGTGCGGTGCCCATTAAGACAGGTGTGTGCGGTGAAGCAATCACGCCAGGTGGCATCTACTACTTCTATAACCGCAAACTCGGACTACGCGAAAGCAAGCTAGGCACCATGTGGAATCCGGTGTATTTCAACTTCGGCATTGCGATCCATGGCGCCATGATGGTGCCTAAAGAACCCGCGTCACATGGTTGCGTGCGTATTCCAATCTTTATCTCGAATTATTTTCCTGCATTGGTGCAATACAACGACCGTGTCTATGTGTTTGATGGCGTGAAAGAACCAGAAGACTATGGCTCTGTGACGCCACCGTGGGATAAGAAAGATCCGAACTACACCACGACGACATCTTCGACGACATCAACAACTGTGCCGAAAACAACAACTGTGCCGGGAGTGGTAATTCCACCTGTAACAACTGTTGTACCAAAGACAACTGTGCCGAAAACTACTGTTGCACCCACGGTGACTACCACCGCAACGACGGCTGTTCCTTCTTAGGTAGCAATTGCAACTGTGACGTTGCATTCAAATACGTCAGCAAGAAGAGCTATGCGTTGTTGTGTGGCGTACAAATTCAGATCAAGATCTTCATTCTTCTCGCTTTCAAGAAGGAGATGAAGTGATTTGTTCTTCTGACTCACAGAAATTGAGGTCGTTCGCCCATCATGTGTGCGGTCTAATCCGATAGCAATTCGAAGAATCGCTGACAGCATTCGAACTGTGTGTTGATCTTCTTCTGACAACGCTGCGAAAGCTGCATGTTGAAGCTTGGGCTCGCTCTTTCTGTGATAGCGAGCGATTTGCGCAATTAACTCAATTTCATGATCAGTGAAACCCACTAGGTCCGCATTGCGCACGATGTAATAGGTGTGCAAATGGTGGCGCGCGTGTGAGACCACAAGGCCAACGTTTGCCAGCACGGCGGCCGCCTCTAGATACAGACGGTGATGTGGGTCGAGTTCATACGAATGTGAGAGTTCGTCAAAGAGCATGCACGATAGACGGGCAACGTTGAGGCTGTGGGACGGGTCATCGTCGCAGCGTTCGGCCAACTTGCGAGCGCTCTGTATTGCCACATTGTGAAGGTCATTGTTGACATCGGGGTCTAGGCGTTGTGCAGCGTCAAGAAGAACGCCTTCTCGAAGTGCGTAGTCGCAGTACATGAATGATGTTATGGCGAACGATTTCGCCAAGGTGTCGAGAATAAGTGCGCCCGCCAAGATGATGTCGACTCGATCAGCATCTAGTCCGTCCAGTTTTCCGCGTTCATCCATCGTAGAAGATGCGATTTTTGCTGTTACTTTTCGCAGTTCCTCTGAGGAAAAGGTGACACCATTCATCGATCGAGGTGTCTCATCGTGGGTCAACATCCAACACATTCGAGCAAGTGTCTCGCCAGTTCCTGAAGACACGATGGCGACTTCATGACCAAGTTTGAGAATCTCTCGCTTTACCGGTTCAACGGTTGACGCAATGAATTTTGAACACGAAGGGACGGAAGCAGGGTGAGTGGAACTAAACGGAAAGAATCGATTTGAGAGGCGAACAGCACCGATTTTGAAACTGCGAACAAACAGTTCTTCCGTGTGGTCAAAAATAACAACTTCGGTTGACCCACCACCGATGTCGATTAGTAGCGAACGCTTGTCGGACAGCGGAAGGGCTTGCAGGACGCCTAAATGAATTAGGCGAGCTTCTTCGACTCCAGAAATAACTTCGATATCAATTCCGGCCTCAATGGCAACTCGGTCGACGAAGTCTGAGGAGTTCTTGGCTTCGCGGACTGCACTAGTTGCAACGGCAAAGACACTCGCTCGGTGGGCATCAGCAATTCTGCGCATGTTACGTAGGGCTTCAACTCCACGTTCAATAGCTTCGGGGCTCAACATTTTCATGTCTCCACCACCTTCGCCAAGGCGCGTATTGTCTTTTTCTCGAGCAATCACCTCAAAGCCTGAATCGCTAACTTTTGCGACGACCATATGGATGCTGTTGGTGCCGATATCTATGGCAGCAATGACGCTTGGAGAAATGCTCATGCTGTGACAATGGTCCCGAGGGGAAAACTTATCTTCAGGAATGTCACAGTAGTAGCGTAACGGGAATGTCAAACGCAGTACCAACCGTTCTTACAGACCTCATTCCGATGCCACGCATCATGGAAAAATCAGTGGCGCGAGATGTCACACTGGTCGTCGGTGGAGCTTTATTCACCGCATTGTGCGCCCAGATAGTTATTCATCTTGGTTTTACCCCTGTGCCCATCACCGGTCAGACATTCGCAGTGCTTGCTGTTGGTGGTGCTCTTGGCTCACGCCGCGCAATCGCTAGCCAGGCGCTCTACTGGCTTCTTGGTGCAATCGGATTGCCCTTCTACGCCGATGCATCAGGTGGTTGGAGTCGTGCAACAGGATCAACGTTTGGTTACTTCGTTGGTTTCATTGTTGCTGCTGGCATTGTGGGTTGGTATGCCGATCATCGCAATGACCGCAACTTCGTGATGTCGCTATCAGCAATGGCGTTGAGCACAACTGTCATTTACTTCTTCGGTGCGCTGTGGTTGGCACATTCGATTGGTGTCCCAGTTGCATCTGGTGAAACAAACGCCATCTCCCTTGGAGTAGCGCCTTTCCTTGCAGGAGATGCAGTGAAGTTGCTGCTGGCGGCGCTTATTAGCCCCGTTGGCTGGGCTTTGTACTACGCAAAACCACGCTAAACCTCTAGCGATAGTTTTGGGTCATACTTGGTTATGGCTGATCAATCAATAAACAAGACCTACGTGGTCAGCCGTAAGCGTGGTCGGCCTGCCGACACAGACTCGACCGATACTCGCGACCGAATCGTTGTGTGTGCGCGAGAACGTTTTGCAGCTGAAGGATTCGAAGGTACGACAAATCGTGAGATTGCTGAAACAGCAAAAGTCTCTAGTGCGGCGCTGTATCACTACTTCCCCTCGAAGGTAGATATCTACATTGCAGTGTGCGACTCAATCACTGAGATTTTCGTAGACGTTTTTGCCCGAGTGAAGGCAACTGAAACAACTCTTGAAGGCCGACTCGTTGCGCTCTTTACTGAAGTCGGAACTCTCGGAGCAAATGCACCGTCCACTGTCGGATTCATCACTGGAATTTCAGCAGTAGTTCAAAAGCATCCTGAGGTGTCAAAAGGTACCGATGTCTTCGGTAAGGAATTTGGTCGAAATATTGTTGACCTCATTGCGACAGCAGATGAAACTGATCGAATTTTGCAGGGCACAACAGTTCAATCATTTGCCGATCTTGTGTCGTCGGTTTTGGCCGGATTGGGCAGAATGAGTGCCCGCGGAGACCAATCACGCCATGTTGCAGTGGCTGCCGCCTTCTTAAGACTGATTCATACTGCTGCACAGAAGTAAGTTGGCGTCATGGACGCCGAGGTATTTCACTCACTGAAGAATTTGACTCAGGGCGTCGCTTCTCTTGCTGAGTTATTTCAAACAGACTCTTCCCGCAGCCAATGGTTGACAGTGGATGCATGTGGTATTCATGCCGACTTCTCCCGTCAGCGCATCAATAAGAGCTTGTACGAAGCATTGGTCCATTGCGCAGACGTTGTTGATGTCCAAAGGTCTTTCAAGAAAATGATGGCCGGTGACGTTATGAATGCAACCGAAGACCGCGCGGTTGGGCATATGGCATTGCGTGCACCCGCAAAGTCATCGCCAATGGCGCAGCAGGCGTCAGGGCAATTAGAGCGAGGAAAAACCTTAGCCAATGGTGTCCGTTCGGGTGCAGTATGCGGCGCAACCGGAAAACATTTTGCGACGGTTATCAATATTGGTATTGGCGGTAGTGACCTGGGTCCGGCCATGGTGGCTCGTGCTCTTCGTCGGTTCGCCAATGGGCCTGTTGTGAAATTCGTTTCCAATATTGATTCTGCAGATCTTGACGAAGCGCTACATGGCGCGGATCCTGAAACCACATTGTTCGTCATTTCATCAAAGACATTTACAACTCTTGAAACGATGCACAATGCAGAACGCGCACGACGATGGGTGCAGGCAATCATCCCGCGTTGGGCTCAACATTTCGTGGCCGCAACGTCGCATGCTGAGGCGGCTCTGAATTGGGGAATCCAAAAAGATCGTTGTCTTGAATTCTTTGACTGGGTTGGTGGACGATTTTCATTGTCGTCTGTTATCGGTTTCCCGATTATGTGTTCAATTGGGGGAGACCAATTCAGCGAATTTCTGTCCGGAATGTCCGAGATGGATCACCATGTCGTGACTGAAGCAACCGACCGCAATTTGCCAGTGATGCACGCATTGATGTGGTGGATGAATAGCGCACTTCATTCGTTTCCGACTGTTGCTGTTATCCCGTATAGCCATGACTTGGCACGACTACCTGCGTATCTTCAGCAATTGATCATGGAGAGCAATGGAAAATCTGTAGGGGTAGATGGTCGTTCAGTTCTTGGCGGCACAAGCCCCGTCGTCTGGGGTGAAGCAGGAACGAATGGCCAACATGCGTTCTTTCAAATGTTGCACCAGGGAACCCAAATTGTTCCGGTTGAGTTCGTGACAACGGGGGCGTCCCTTGGCGAAGATGACGAAGCGCATGACTTGCTATTCGCCAATGTGATTGCTCAATCCGAAGCGTTGGCAGCAGGGCGAACTCACAGTGAACCACATAAGGCATTCGAGGGAAATCGGCCAAGCAGTGTTCTTGTTCTTGATGAGCTCTCTCCTCAATGTCTTGGATCATTAATCGCGATGTACGAGCATTCGACGACAATTCAAGGCTGGCTAATGGGGGTCAATAGTTTTGACCAGTGGGGCGTGGAATTGGGCAAAATCTTGGCAGTAGATGCAGCAAAAGCAATTGCTTCTGGCAAGTCTGGAGATGAACAAACCATGACACACCCCCTGCTGAATTGGTATTTATCAATTCGAAAAAAACTGCCACGCAACCAATAACAAAGGGGATAACCTGCCTGCAATGGCAAGTGCATCTTCGAAGCCCATCATCAATTCAGCGGAGCGGATGTTGAATCTCGTTGCGCTGCTGACTGAATCCAATCGTCCGTTGACATTGGAAGAAATCGGCGATTTCATGGCGAATCAGTATCCGGTGAAAGCTGAAGCGCGCCGTACTGCATTCGAACGTGACAAGAAATCACTTCGTAAATTGGGTGTTCCCATCACTAAGCAAGTGCTTGGCGGAAACGATGCAGGTAAGACCGCCTATTCAATTGACCGCACAGAATACAAACTGATCAACTTTGATCTCACTGAAGATGAGTTGTCAGCATTGCAGCAGGCCGCAGCACTGGTTCAGATCGATACACAATGGGGAAAGCAAGCTGTTCAATGGCTTGGCGGTGACATTGATGAGTCTCCTTCACATACCGTTGCGCACGTAGATGCCCGTTCTCAAGAATTGCCTCTGTTGTGGTCTGCCATTGCAAAGAGTTGCCAAATTTCGTTCCCGTATCACGGCAGTGTTCGTAAGGTTCATCCGTATGGTCTTATCTCTCGCAATGGGTTCTGGTACCTCGTTGCTTTTGACACTGACCGTCAAGCGCAAGTTACGTACCGTGTCGATCGGTTCGAAGACGCGGCCACGATTGGTGCGCCAGAATCATTTGTTCGGCCAGCAGATTTCAACCTTGCAACAGCGTTTGAACGTGATCCAAAAGCTTTTGCTAGTGCAGATACAGAAGTAGCGGTAGTGCGACTTGATAGCCGTATTGCTCCAGGTGTCGTGCGAGAACTTGGCGATGATGCTGTTGTTAGTCGCCGCAACGATGGTTCTGTCGATGTTGAAGTGGCATGTGGCAATCGGATGGCTTTTCGTTCGTGGCTATACGCAATGGTTGATAGGGCTGAAGTTATTTCTCCTGAATCAGTGCGCAGTGAAATCGTGGCTGATTTGGTACGACTTGCCGGAGGTAAATCATGAGTGCAAGGCGTGGTCCTCGATCTTCAGAAGTACGCGTCAGTGGTTTGCTGCGCATGCTGCCGTGGTTAATGAAACAAGAGCGTGTATCAGTAGCCAAAATGGCGAAGCAGTTTTCAATGTCAGAATCAGATCTAATTGAAGACATAGAAATGGCCTCAATGTGTGGAGTGCCTCCGTACACGCCTTTTGAACTCACTGATATCTATATCGATGAGGGCTACATCTTTGTTGGGGCGAACAAGCGATTTGAACGCAGTTTAGAATTGACGGCGTCTGAGGCTTTTGGGTTGAACCTCATGGCGGCGGCCGCAAAGGAATTACCTGGTTTTTCTCGGGGTAAGGATTTGAAAAGTGCAGTCAAGAAATTGCGCAAAGTCCTTGGGGACGATGTTGTTGATGTTGATATCGAATCACCGACCTTCTTGGCTGTTGTAACTGAGGCTGCGTCTTCCGGACAGCGTTTGCGAATCAGGTATTGGACTCCGGCTCGTAATGAAGAATCGGAACGCACAATCACCGTGCGTACTGTTTTTGTTGACCGTGGACATTGGTATGTTCGTGCCGATGATGATGCATCAAACGACAGTCGACATTTTCGTGTTGACCGCATTCGCTCGGTAACGCCTCTTGATGAGTTCGTTACAGTCTCAGAGACTGCGGCTCAAGTACCTGTGTGGTTTGCCGATGCGTCGGGCAGTGAAACGATTACAGCTGAAGTTGCAGCCACTGCGGCTTGGGTAGTTGAAACATATCCGTGCACAGTGCGAGAAGAACGTCCAGACGGCACGTACCTCATTGACATCGTGTCAAATAGTGAGCATTGGCTTGGGCGTCTGTTGCTTCGTGCAGGCGGGGCAATCACCGTGGTTGCACCAATTGAAATGGCATCGGTTCAAGCCCGCACGGCCAATGCTGTGTTGGCGCGTTACGACGTGAACAGTTCAGCTACCTGATCAGGCGTTTCAACGCCTAGTTCTTTGATGAGGTGCATCAGAAGTTGTGCCGTAGCGGTGGCGTCTGACTTTGCATCATGCTCTTTGTCTCGTTTGATGCCGTAGTGCTCGCATAAAGCAAAAAGATTATGTTTACGTGTGGTGTCGGCACCTGTGGTGCGCCGTGCAAGTTCCAATGTGTCAACGTGGACATCAACGTGGCCTTCTAGCCCAACTCGTTTTGATTCGGCATGAAGAAAGCCGAGATCAAAAGCAGCGTTATGGGCAGTGAATACATGCCCTGCGTTGATGCTCCAGAGTTGTTCGAGAGCCTTTCGTAAAGGCATTCCGCTAGAGACCTGTTCGGCCGAAATACCGTGGATATGTTCTGCCCCATGCTGGTATTCGTCAGGGCTTTCGGGTCTCACAATTGTGTCGAAGGAATCAACTATGTGGCCTTCTCCATTCACAATGACCGCAGCTAACTGCACGATGCGATCTATTTCTGGGTTGAGGCCAGTTGTTTCGAAGTCGACAACTGCAAATGAAACATTGCGCATTGTGTTTGGTGCGGTGGATAGTTCTTGCGATGTCATTGATTGCACCTTAGAGCGGGGGTGGGGCATGGTGTCGGAATCATTGTGTGACATCAACCTGCAGGCGGTGTCATTACTTCAATGATGGTCTGTTTATCGAAGTAATCGCGCCACAAAGAAATCTTTCCATCACGGATTTCAAATACTCCGGCGACAGGCAGGGTTGTCCATCTGCCATGAATCTCAATTCTGTCGTCGCGTTCGTTCAGCACAGTGCCAGATTCGAGCGTTCCGCTTGATGTTTGACGGAGAATCACCCAGTCGATACCGGTACACATGCCAAAGAAACCACTCAGTGTTTTTTCAATGGCCTCTGGACCGAATGTCTTGCCCATTGGTCCATTGTCATATTCGAAATCATTTGTAACCATCGCTGCTGCCGTTGATAAATCGCGTGACACCAATAGTGAAATGAATTCCCGAACGAGCGAATCAGGTGTGTGAGAAGTTGTCATGACACGATTGTGTCATGTGGTGCTACAAAAGTTCTGCTGCGAGACTTGCCACTTCACTGCGCTCACAGGCTGCAAGGGTGACGTGGCCGAAGCACTGCTGGTCTGCAAAGGCGTGAATCAGAACTGCAAGGGCATTGTTTGACTCACCCATATAGGGGGCATCGATCTGGCTAGTGTCGCCCGTAAAGACAACCTTCGTACCCTCGCCTATGCGGGTAAGGATTGTCTTCAATGTGGTGGGTTCAAGGTTCTGAGCCTCGTCGACCACAACAAACTGGCGATGCAGTGATCGGCCGCGTAAGAAAGTGACAGATTCAAGGGTGAGTTGTGAACGAGCAGTGAGGTCTTCAATGAGGCGCTTCGCATCGTTGCTTGAACGTTGATCAGTCAGCGCCACAATTGCGTCGTGAATAGCTGACATCCACGGGTCAAGTTTTTCGTCTAATCCACCAGGGAGGAAACCGACATCGGCTCGACCTACTGGTACTAGCGGGCGATAAATCGCAAGTTTTTCGTACGTGCGAGATTCAACTACTTGTTCTAAGCCAGCTGCGATGGCCATCACGGTCTTGCCGGTTCCAGCGCGGCCGTCAAGAGCAACCACGCTCACGTCTGGGTCCATCAGAAGTTCAAGTGCAAACCGTTGTTCTTTTGATCGGGAACGAAGTCCCCACGCCTCTGGCGACGTAGTGGCAAGAAGTTCCACTGTTTCGCCAGTGCTGCGAACCAGTGCTGATTGTGAGCCAGAACGAACAACAGCAAATTCATTTGTCGTTAGGTGAGTTTCAGCGTCGAACGCCTCTGACGGGATTTCACCGTGTTCATACAGTGCATCGACAACCGCTGACGACACTTCCAAAGTGAACCATCCCATTGGACGAGTATGGGCAGATCTACCGACAGGCTGATGCTCAGCTGCAACAAGGCCAAGATGAGCGGCCTTGATGCGCAAACCGGCGTCATTTGAAATGATCTGTGTTGGCGCTTTAAGTGATTGACCGAGAGCTGCCCCAATGATTCGATTATCTGGAATCTCTGGGTTCAATCCGTTCTCTACTAAAAGATGTCTTTGAATACCATTTACTTCAATGTGAACTGTCGCTCCGCCTGGTTCCTGATTCAAAGGAACAGGAAGGTGAATAGAACCACCGGCTCTTCGGCGCAAATCTTCAATAGTGCGCAATGCAGTTCGTGCAGCACGACCCACATCATCTGGGCGGCTCTTCAAGCCATCAAGTTCTTCCACCACAGTGAGTGGAATAACTACGTCGCAACCAGGAAAAGAGTGGAGACAACCAGGGTCCGCAACAAGAACTGAAGTATCGAGAACTATGCGAGTACGCACGCCAATTGGGTACTCCGAAGTGCTCGTCATGGTGTCATCTGGTGACTCCATATCGGCACCGATCTGCTCCGCAACATGATCGATATGTCATCTTTGCATTACCGAATTACCTAAGTGGTGGATGCTGGGCCTGGCAGCCAAAGTATTCATGTCGTCGTAACTTTTGCACCTTCCGACATGTGCACAAATTGAAAAAGTGTGTTCAGCATTTCGCTGCATGGATGAATTTTGGTGGTTTTTAAAATATTTTTTAAAATATTTTTCGGCCCGATTTTTCCAAAATTTTGTACACGATGAACATGTTGAGCCGCACCAATCGAGCGCGTGTGACAATTGCCGAAAGCATTAATCATGACTTGGTGCATCATGTGAAATGTTCAAATATGAATCAAAATCGCGCGGTGTTCAATCTTCCGAAAGTCAAGCGCAGTAAGGGTTTGCGGGGGAATATGCGTCTGCATACTCATGTGTAATTGATTTTCGGTTTTAATAAACGATCTCAGACATGTGAGCAACTACACAGTGTCCATACGCCAGTAAATGCATCGCAATGTGCACGCGCGCGCTGAATTCAAAAACACCAAAAAATCAGATAGTTGCATTTGCAACTAGTCGAATGCTTGCTTTTTGTGATCAAAGCAGTTCAAATTGTTTGACAACTCCGATTCCGGGGAGGAATACACAATGACAAAAGCAGAACTCATCGAAGAGGTATCAAAGGCAGCAGAGTGCTCGAAGGCAGACGCCGAGCGCACTCTTGCAGCGTTCTTTGACCTAATTGTTGCTTCTACTAAGAAGGGCGAAAAAGTGGCATGGCCGGGCTTCGGCTCGTTCAGTACCACCGATCGCAAGGAGAGGACTGGCCGTAACCCACAAACGGGTGCAGCAGTAACAGTCCCCGCCTCAACCGCGATGAAATTCACAGCGAGCTCTACATTAAAAGCTCAGCTGAACCCAAACCGTAAGTAACCACTTACACAACGAGAGGAAACTCAAGTGGCAGCAAAGAAAAAAGCAGCAGCTAAAAAAGCTCCTGCACGCAAGAAGAAAGCAGCAGCTAAGAAAGCTCCTGCACGTAAGAAGAAAGCAGCAGCCAAGAAGGCTCCTGCAAAGCGCAAGAAAGCAGCCAAGAAGGCTGCTCCTGCACGCAAGAAAAAAGCAGCAGCTAAAAAGGCTCCTGCACGCAAGAAGAAGGCCACTCGCAAGAAGGCCGCTGCAAAGAAGGCCTAGGCCTTCTTTTCAACTTCAAATCAGTAGAACCCTTGGGTTCGGAGTGTCGGAATGGAGGGCGAAAGCCCTCCATTTCACTTTCTCCGGACAAGTTCTCACCGTTGCATTTCAGGCACACTTGTGGAATGCCTAGCAACACTGACCATGTACTGACAGATCTCATTGCCGAGGTAGCAGCTCTCGATGCGCACCTGTCAGCAATGTCTGAATCTGATTGGTCTGTTCCAACACCCGCGCCAGGTTGGGACGTAGCTGACCAGGTCATTCACTTAGGACTTATTGATCGTCGCGCAATGTGGTCAATGGTTGACCCTGATCGTTTTACCAGCGATATGGCGTCGATGATGACTTCAGGCGGGTTGGACGCAATCCAAAATGCCGAGCGTGAAAAGTCACCACAACAGTTGATCGAGTGGTGGCGCGAAGGTGCAGCTGATCTTGCGCGAGCAGCGGAATCTATTGATCTGTCAGCGCGGTGCAAATGGTATGGGCCATCAATGTCCGGCACTTCTATGTTGACCGCTCGCTTAATGGAGACGTGGGCCCATGGGCAAGACATCGCAGATGCTCTGAGGTGGTCACGTGCGTCGACTGACCGTTTGAAGCACATTGCTCATATTGGGGTTCGTGCGATGCCGTTTGCATTCGCTTCGAACAAGTTGCTGGCTCCAGAAGGAAAAGTGTTTGTCGCACTGACTAGTCCGAGCGGTGATAGGTGGACATGGGGCGATGAGTCTGCAGATTCATCAGTCACGGGGTCTGCGTTGGGTTTCTGTTTAGCAGTGACACAACGTCGCCACATCGATGACTGTGGGTTAACAACAGTGGGAGAGCCGGCATCGACATGGATGCCAATTGCGCAGAGTTTTGCGGGGCCGCCAGGTGTTGGCAGAGTTGCAGGGCAGTTCTCTTAAAGCCTGTTCATGAGGTGAAAGATTTCAGCTGCTGCGAAACCATGTGGTGCACCAAGATCGCTCATGCGCTGACGCATCCGTGAACGGAACACTTCCATGCCGTCTTCATCTGTTGCCTTCATTGTTGATTCAAACTGGCTTTCATGGCGTTCTAAAGCTGTGAGTTTCACTGGCACCAATGGGGAAATGTCTTCCACATGATTTGGTTCGTCTGCTTCCCACAAGAGCAATGCATCAGGGCGATGATGAACAACGCCGTGATCAGTGAAGTGATGCTTTAAGAAATGTGGGTCACGTGCAGCAACGATGGCATCGCACACGTTGAGACCAGTATTGCGGTGGTCTGGGTGAAGGCGATAGCGCTTCCATGGATCATGCGATAAGACCACGTTTGGCTTCAGTGTTCGAATAGCAAGAGCGATGCGATCTATTGCTTCTTTTGAATGTTCGAGTTCGCCGTCGATATAGCCAAGAAAAGACACCGTGCCGGAAGTGCCAAGCGCACTGGCTGCATTGCGTTGTTCAACTTGTCGTGACTGAACGAGTGCTGCGGTGTCTGCGTCAGGGTTCCACGTGCCCTTTGAACCGTCGGTGCACACAAGGTGGTGCACTACTGCTCCTTCTGCAGACCATTTGGCAATAGTTCCTCCACAACCGAACTCAATATCATCGGGGTGCGCACCAATTGCAAGAACAATCTGTGGCGTTGCGAGATTTGATGTGAAGGTAGTTGCAGTTACTGGTGGCTGACCTGGGTCATTTGCGCTCATGATTGTTCCGTTTCTCTTCGTGCTAATTCACTTAAATCGTCTGCTGTATCAAGGTCAAGTGCCAAAGCGTTATCAACGATGATTTCATATTCAAGTCCAGCATCTATTGCGAGACGAATGTGATTGTCGCAACTGCCCGGGCCATACGCGGTTGTGAAAGAACTGCTGGCAGGAAAGCTAAGAACATTGGTGCCATCGCGATGACGATCGGGTACGAGACTTACTTTTCCTTCGCGTGCAATGTGGTTGAAACTGATTGCTAGGGGAAGATCTGCATGGGCAACGATGATGTGGTCTGCGCCGTCAGCTTCGGCAACTGCGCGTCCGGTTGCAACCGCGATATCAAGACCAGGTGTTTGGCAATCAACAACGTGTGCGCCAAGTGCTGAAGCCCACGATGCAACACCTTCGTCTGAGCACACCACGTAGGTGGGCAATGACAGTGCTGCTCGCACCACAGTCTCTGCACACGATTGGGCAAGCGCAGAACGTTGTGCTGCGGTCAGGGTGTCAGCAAGACGCCCTTTGGCCATGGTGAATGACTTCACGGGGATCACGACGGCGAGATGCACCTAGTCAGCCTACGAACACTGTTGCCCTTGTGACCTACGCTAGAGATATGGCAGAGATTCGTATGGCAGTGGTGGGTGCCGGTTCATGGGGCACCACGGTCGCCTCGTTGGCTGCAGCTAATACACCCACGGTTTTGTGGGCTCGTCGCGAGTCTGTTGTGGAAAGCATCAACATAAATCATGTCAACCCTGATTACCTCAGTGGTGTTGCGCTTTCGCCACAACTTCGGGCAACGGCGTCTCTCAGCGAAGCAGTGAGCACAGCAGACGTTGTGGTTATGGCTGTGCCGTCTCAAGGTTTTCGTCAAGTTCTCAACGAAGCAAAATCACACATTCGTCCGTGGGTGCCAATAGTCAGTTTGGCGAAAGGTCTTGAAGCAGGCTCAATGTTGCGCATGTCGCAAGTTGCCAATGAAGTGATGCCTGGCCACCCTGTTGCAGTTTTGACAGGGCCAAACCTTGCATCAGAAATTTCCGTTGGTCAACCGGCTGCCAGTGTTGTTGCTATTGATGATGCAGTCATCGCTACTGCACTTCAAGAACTGTTCTCTACGCCAACCTTTCGTGTGTACACGAACCCCGATGTTGTCGGATGTGAAATTGCCGGCGTTGTAAAGAACGTCATCGCTATCGCAGCAGGTATGGCAAAGGGAATGGGATTCGGCGACAACACGCGGGCAACACTCATCACTCGTGGGCTTGCAGAAATGACACGGCTTGCTGTTGCGTTAGGTGGAGACCCGGTATCTCTTGCTGGTCTTGCTGGTATGGGAGACCTCATCGCTACATGTTCCTCACAGAGCAGCCGAAACACGTCGGTCGGTATGCGCCTCGGCGCAGGGGAGGCGTTGGCTGACATTCTTGGTTCAACCACCATGGTTGCTGAAGGTGTGCGTAGTTCAGCAATAGTTCTTGAATTGGCGCAGCAATACGGCGTCGACATGCCGATCACCGAGCAAGTAGTTGCCGTGTGTCACAACGGATTGTCCGCATCTGAAGGTTTACTGGCACTGATGTCTCGTCGTTCACGTCCAGAAGCCAAACCATGAGTCGCGTTATTGGTAACCGTGGTGGCACGTGGCGTGGAACAGTGTCCGAACACGGCACTCTGATCCCAGCTGATGGTGGACGAGAACTTGCATGGCATGTTGCAGGCGACGACCGGTGGTATTCACCAGCGGCAGAGCCGACACTTCGTCAGAAGTGGTACGCAGGGTTCCCCGTATGTGAGACGCGAATTCGTGTTGGCAATGGCGACATTGTGCAACGCATGTATTGCGTGGCCGACAGTGGCGGAATGACTGTCATTGAATTTGAAAATGAGTCAACTCTTCCAGTTGCTATCGCCGTCACTCGTTCCGATGTATTGACTACGCGTAAACCAATTGATAATCCGCCTGCCGGAATTGATTTGCCTGCTGGCTCAATGGTGATCCCTCTTGGACACAAGAGCACCGCGCGCATTGCTTTGGCGCACATCAATCCGTCGTCTGGACCGTTGCCAGATGACGTTCCAGATCATCAACAAGTCGTGCGTGGTTGGGAAACTGCCTGTGATCTTGCGTCGCGCATCACCATGCCAGACCATTCGGTGGTGGCGGGCATTGCCCGAGTGCGAAGCGATCTGTTGTTAGGTGTTGGCGCAACAGAAGATGCTTCAATCGAATTGGTTCGCCTTGCTGAAACACACCGAGATTCAATCGTTGACGTAGTGGAAGCTGTGCAGCGCCGGGTGAAAGTAGAAAAGCGCGCCAAAGTGTTGCAGTGGGACACGCCGCATCTCATGGCGTCTGCTGCACGAGCATGTGTATTGCTTGATGATGAAGTTGCAGCGAACGACATTGGTTCTACGTGGTTGCGCATGGCTGATCGTGACGTAGCGGAACTTCCTATTGAGATCCCTGGCGGACTCAGAGCAATTGCATGGGCCGAATCTTTGTTGGCACAGGCATCACCAAGTGGCGGGCAGTGCGTGTTGCTTCCTCATGGCATTCCAGAGACCTGGTGGGGCTCAGCATTTGAAGCGCACGGCTTGACTGCAGACCCGTATCGAACGATTTCTTTTGCAGTTCGTTGGCATGGGCCGCGACCTGCCGTGTTGTGGGAAATTACGGGTGCAGCCGGCTTGTTGATTACGGGTGGCGCAGCTGATCCGTCCTGGCACACCACAGATGCTTCAGGTGAAGCACTGCTGGCAGCGCCAGTCCCTGCTTAGAACGCGTTACAAGCGCTCTGAACGCTGTTCAGATGATGTCAGCGGCAACTTAGCGGTCGGTGAATAACTCGAACGTGTCATCGACTGCAATGTCGCCACACGTGGTGACCATCGCATAGAGACGGCATTGATCACCGCGTTCATGGCTCATGCGTTTGAAGTCTTTGTTGAGAAACCAGTCGTTGTTCTGCTTGCACGGAATCGCATACGACGTTAAGAATCCGCGCACGGAGCCGATGCGAAAGTGTGCACCGGGGCGAAATGCTTCAGCTGGAATGCCCGTAACTGTGATGTTTTCTCCGGCGAATCCTGGGCTGATGGGGTGACCCTCTGCTCGCAGTGTGTCGATGGCATCTGTTGACCAGATACACAGTGCTTGCCATGGTCGTCCATGACCAACACGCCACGACTGCACGTCACCTTCAACACCCTTCCAACCGACCACAGCAGAATCAAGTGGCTTCTTCGGCAGTCCTTTGGATGCATGTAAGTGGGCAACTGTTCCTACATGATCAATCGCAAGAGAACGCATAGTGGGAAAGAATCTCCACATAGCTGCAAGCAGTGACTCAATCTGCGGGTCAGTGAGTTGATCGTATCTCTCCATCACAGACGCATGGACTGCTGCGAATGCGTTATCAACATTCTCAAGCGACGGCAATGAGATTCCTGCAAGCGATGACATCTCTGCGAGATACCCGCGTGCTCCGGCAAGCCAGCCGTCGGGGATTGAGGACTTATGTGTGTGGTGGCCCCAAATATCGTTCAACTCGTCAAGGGTGCCCTTTGCATCTTGAGCCGTGTACACATAGTTGCCGACAGTGATCGATGCGGGGCGAGTCATGTTCGAAGCCTACGCTTCACCGTATGGCACGACCAGTTCCCACTCTTGATTACGAGCGCGAACTCATGGCAACTGGCGCACGCATCATTGCAGGAATGGATGAAGTGGGTCGCGGCGCAATTGCAGGGCCAGTCACCATCGGGGTGGTTGCTATCGATGCAACTATTGGCGTAGTGCCTGAAGGTCTAGCCGATTCGAAATTGATGACACCGAAGCGCAGAGAAGCAATGGTGCCCGTTGCAAAAGAGTGGGGTCTTGCGTGGGCAACAGGTTCTGCAACAGCAGCCGAAATCGACAAGTACGGAATTATGACTGCGCTCAGTCTTGCGGGTAGTCGGGCATTGACGGCGCTTGGGTTGCGACCAGACATCATCATCCTTGACGGCAACAACAGTTTCCTTCTTGAAGAAGATGATGGGCCGCGCATTGTGACACGCATCAAGGGGGACCAAAATTGCGCAAGTGTGTCAGCAGCAAGCGTGATTGCCAAAGTGGAACGTGATGCGTTGATGACGGAATTACACGAACAGTTTCCGCACTACGGATGGAGCGGTAACAAGGGTTACGGCGCAGCAGTACACACTGATGCAATAAAGATTCACGGAGTCACTGACTTGCATCGCAAGTCGTGGAACTTGGGTGTTTAGCCTTTAGCGCCTGAAACTTTGATGTCTTTGAAAGGAGACACGGAATCAATTCCCATGTCTTTTGGAAGACCAAGCACGCGCTCACCAACGATGTTGCGCATCACTTCGTCTGAACCACCGGCAATACGAAGGCCAGGTGCGCCAAGAACGAAGTTTGACCATGCGTAGGTGCCCCACTCGCCGCTGTCTGCGATGAGCTTTGGTCCGAGAACATGTGACACGAACTTCACAAGACGAGCTTGGTTGTT
>CAMDLK010000010.1 GCA_945901725.1 Bifidobacterium breve
TTCCGTACTACTGACGTGACTGGAACTGTTCAGTTGCCTGCTGGTACTGAAATGGTGATGCCTGGTGACAATGTCAACATGACTGTTGAGTTGGGTAAGCCAATTGCTATGGACGAAGGTCTTCGTTTCGCTATTCGTGAAGGTGGCCGCACTGTCGGTGCTGGCCAAGTCACAAAGATTTTGAAGTAGATCAAGATGGCAAGCAACAGCATCCGTATCCGCCTCAAGGCATTCGATCACGACATCATTGATAAGTCGACTCGAATGATTGTTGAAACAGTGCTTCGCACAAATGCAAAAATCCGTGGGCCAATTCCATTGCCAACAGACAAGCATCGTTTCACCGTCATCCGTGGACCCCACATTGACAAGGACTCACGTGAGCACTTCGAGATGCGTATCCATAAGCGCCTTATCGACATTGTCGAGCCAAACAGCAAGACCATCGATTCGCTTCAGCGCATCGAATTGCCAGCTGGCGTTGATATCGAGATCAAAATCCAGGGATAAATTTCCCGGACAATTCATTGTCTTTCAAAAGGCACGACCCGTTGGGTCGTGCCTTTTGCATTCTTACGAAATTCTTGCGATATCTGCTGCAGGTTCTCAACCAATTTGGGTAGATACTTAAGACATGAGTTTTGATTCCCATTGGGCCAATACACCTCCCGCAGCACCTACCGCACGTCCCCGCGGTAATCGAGTAATTGCGCTTCTGCTAGTTATTGCGATGTCCCTTGGCGGCGGCATCATCGGCGGACTCATCGGCGCCAGTTCGTCGGATAGTTCGTCAAATGGAGGGCCTCTTGTAACGGCAGCTCCCATCAAGCCAGAAGACATCGGCAAGACAGACATCGCTCGTGCCGCAGCAGCTATTGCGCCAAGCATCGTCACCATTGACAGTCTCTCGGGCTCTGGCGAGTCAGTTGGTACTGGCATCATCGTGTCAAGTGATGGTGAGATCCTGACTAACAACCATGTTGTTGAAGGCGCTACAAGTGTTCGTGTTCGCTTGAACGGAACAACCGCACCCATCACTGCAAAAGTTATTGCAGGAGACGCAGGCAACGATTTAGCACTAATCAAATTGGTCAACGCCTCAGGGCTTACAGCCGCAACATTTGCCGATTCTGAGAGCATCGCTGTTGGCGACCCTGTTGTAGCTGTGGGTTATGCGCTCGCACTTGACGGTGGCCCTAGCGTCACATCAGGAATCGTTTCAGCTCTGAACAGAACTCTTACTGATAGCAATGGTGCGCTTGATGGCCTCATTCAAACTGATGCCGCAATATCTTCAGGTAACTCTGGGGGACCTCTCATTAACTTGAATGGTCAAGTGATTGGCATTAACACTGCAGTGGCAAATGGCGATAGTAGTCGGGCCGCCAACAATATTGGTTTTGCAATTGGAGTGGCAGAAGTACAACGTGTTGCTGCGCTATTGCGCAAAGATGCCGGCGGCACAGCTCGTGAGCAGGGCTACCTTGGTATTTCACTCACTGATCGCACAGATGGTGGCGCTGGTGCAGTGATTGGTGAAGTGCAAGCAGATTCTCCTGCTGACAAAGCTGGCCTAAAAGTAAATGACATTGTGTTGCAAATCAATGGCAAGGCAATTTCAGGTCAGGGTGCGCTCATTGCAATAGTTCGCGACTCTGCGCCAGGTGATGTGATCAAAATCAAGGTTGAACGTGACGGTGTAACTAAGGATCTCACAGCAACATTGGTCGCGCGACCAAAGGAGTAAACACAACGCACTTCACAGCGCAATAAGTGGAAACCGAATTTCATCGAGTTCATCCCCATCGTTCAAACCTTGTGGTTCGAATGGTGGGGATGTTTTCCATGGTCGACTTGTCCAGCGCACATCGTCGCCAACGTACTACGAAGTGCAGTTTCTTTGAACTCTGAAATTCTCTGCCAACTGACGTAGTCATCAAAGAATCGTCCCGAAGAATTCTCAGGTGTGTAGTCGTTTGCCCAATGGCTAGGGGAGGAAAGGTTTTTCTCAACTCCCTGTTGAAGGGTCTCCAAAGTGCTTGATGGAAGTACATCATGCAGTACGACAAAGCCATCTGTTCTAAATGACTCGATGTCTGTCGCATGTAGGAGGGCTATTCGTGAATCGTACGTCTGTTTTCCCGTCTAATGTCTCACTCATGAATCATCTCGATGCACATCTCGGAGGGCAACGTCCGTTTGGTTTGAACTATTGGCCATTGCCAGAAGATGCTCCACCGGTTGACATTCCGCGCGAATCAATTCGCTTGGTTACGCCTGATGGGGCTTTGGTGCGCGGTCTTTTGTGGACACCACCAAACGGCAAATGGAAAACTGCTGTGATCTTGTCGCACCCTCGTGGTGATTTCAGTGTGCACTACGCATGTCCACTATTGGCTGCCGCTGGTTATGCAGTGTTTGGTTTTTCAACTCGGTATCTGAATAACGACATAGATTGCTTGCACGAGAATTGCATCATCGATGTAAAGGTCGCTCACGACGAAATGAAACGTCGTGGCGCAGAGTCGGTCATCTTGCTCGGCAACTCTGGTGGCGGCTCACTCATGGCAATGGCTCATGCTGAATTAGGAATCGGTGACGGTTGGGTAGGCATGGCAGCTCATCCCGGTGAAGGTGTATTCATGTTGCAGGTCATCGACCCGTCGGTGGCTGATGAAAATGACCCATTCAGCCGTGTGCCCGAACTTGATATGTACAACCCGGACAACGGATGGCGCCCGTGGCCAGAACCAAGCTCATACGACCTTGACTGGTTGGCCAAATATCGAGCAGCCCAGCGAGCCCGAGTGGCCAGAATTGACGCCATCGCCAAGCAGGCCATTGCCGATGCTGAAACTGCCGGAACAGCCCTGAAGGAAATTCACAAAGACACAAACTTAGAGATGTGGCGTGAGCAGCGGGCTCGTCGAGTCTTCACGAAATATCACACGATTTACCGCACCTTGGCCAATCCTGTCTATCTTGACCTCTCTTTAGAGCCAGATGAGCGTCCGATGGGGTCACTTTTTGCATTTCCGGACCCATTTGAGGCCAATTATGGCCGAGGCGGGCTAGCCCGGACCATGACATCACGGGGTTGGCTCAGCACCTGGTCAGGGCTCTCTAGCCACGCCAAACTGGCTGACACAATGCCCCACATCAAAGTCCCGACCCTGCTACTGCACCCCACGGCAGACACGGAAATCCGAATCAGGGAAGCAAAAGAGATCGTGGCAGCCTCGGGGGCCACTGATTCCACATATGTAGAGATGAAGGGCGCCCCTCATTATCTCGAGGGTCATCGCATCGAAGCCCTAGAAATCGTGGCCGACTGGATTGAGAAGCGCTTCCCTCGGTAAAACACTCGGTGGTTCCCATGTGGATTAGCCAAATCTCCCGATAGCGTTCCTAGTCCGTGCGATTCGGGTATTAACCCGAAAAGCTAGATCGACCGTCGAAGACACCAAAAAATAATCGACGTCCGTGAAGGCCACAACGCTGCAAAGCAGAGTGGAACCACACGGCAACACCCAGACACGTGCTCCGTTAACAGAAATGTTCTCGGAGCATTTGCGTGAATAACCAAACGAGAAAAAGGGTTGCCGCCATGGCACAAAAAGCGATCGTCGGCGAAAAAGTCGGCATGACACAAGTGTGGGGAGATGACCAACGAGTCATCCCAGTCACAGTGCTGCGCGTAGAGCCAGTACGTGTTGTCCAGGTCAAAACAAATGACCGCGACGGATACACCGCGTTACAAGTTACATACGGACACAAGAGTGCCTCGAAGCTCAGCAAGCCTGAGCAAGGACACTTTGCGTCAGCAAATGTCGAAGCGGGCCGCCGCCTCGTCGAACTACGTCTCGACTCTGTCGATGGCTTCGTTGTCGGACAAGAGATCGCAGCTGATCTTCTTGCACCGGGCGAAATAGTCGACGTCACAGCGGTGAGCCGAGGTAAAGGTTTTGCTGGTGGTATGAAGCGTCACAACTTCAGCGGCCAGGGTGCAAGCCACGGTAACCATAAGCACCATCGTGCTCCTGGTTCCATTGGTTCATGCTCATTCCCCGGTCGTGTATTCAAAGGTCTCCGAATGGCTGGCCACATGGGTCACGAGCAAGTCACCACTCTCAATCTTGAAGTAGTGCAAAGCGATCCAGAGCGCGGTCTCATTTTGATTAAGGGTTCTATTCCTGGCCCAAACGGTGGCGTTGTCATCGTGCGTAACGCAGTGAAGGCGAAGTAATTCCGATGGCATCAATCGCAGTTAAGAATTCATCAGGCAAAGCAGCTGGCAACGTTGATGTTGCAGACGAACTGTTTGCAGTAGAACCAAACGTTCCAGTGATGCACCAAGTTGTCACAGCACAACTTGCAGGTCGTCGCGCCGGAACACAAAGCACAAAAACTCGTGCTGAAGTTTCAGGTACAGGTAAGAAGCCATTCAACCAAAAGGGAACTGGTGGAGCACGTCAGGGTTCAACCCGCGCTCCTCATTTCAAAGGCGGCGGTATTGCTCACGGACCAAAGCCTCGTAAGTACACACAACGCACACCACGCAAAATGATTCGTCTTGCACTTGCGTCTGCTTTGTCAGATCGCAACAGTTCAGGTCACGTCGTTGTCATCGAGTCATGGGGCCTTACTGCTCCAAGCACAAAAGATGCACTCAAGGCACTCACCGCTCTTGGCGTTGAAGGTCGCGTCATGGTTGTTGTTTCTCCATCAGAAGAAGTTGCAATCAAGAGCTTCCGCAATGTTCCCGAAGTGCAACTCACACTTGTTGGTGAACTCAATGCGTACGACGTTTTGTGCAACGACTGGATTGTCTTTTCAAAAGACAGTCTGCCTATCGCAAAGGAAGCTAAGTAATGAAAGATCCACGCGACATCATTCTCAAGCCTGTTGTCTCTGAAAAGAGCTACGCGCTTATGGAATCAGATGTGTACACGTTTCAAGTTGCAGTTGATGCTTCTAAGCCCGAGATCCACGATGCCATCGAGGCAATCTGGGGCGTCAAAGTACTCAAGGTAAACACACTCAATCGCAAGGGCAAGTTCCAGCGCACACGTAACTCCAACCGAATCGGTCAGCGTCCGCACACCAAGCGGGCCATAGTCACCCTTGCTGCGGGAAGCAAAATCCCGTTGTTCGAAAGCTGAAATAATCATGGCAATTCGCAAGCGCAAACCAACTAGTCCCGGACGTCGTTTCCAGACAGTCTCTGATTTCTCAGAGATCACAAAGACGACGCCTGAAAAGACTCTCCTATCTTCAAAGTCAAACACCGGCGGACGTAACGTCTACGGTCGCAAGACTTCACGTCACCGCGGTGGTGCACATAAGCGCCAGTACCGCATCATCGACTTCAAGCGCATCAAAGATGGCATGCCTGCAAAGGTTGCATCTATTGAGTACGACCCGAACCGTACGTGCCGCATTGCTCTTCTTCATTACATGGACGGAACAAAGGCATACATCCTTGCTCCTAAGGGTCTCGAAGTAGGCATGCGCGTCGAAAGCGGACACGGTGCAGACATCAAGCCAGGAAATGCAATGCAATTGCGTTACATCCCTGTCGGAACTGTTGTCCACAACGTTGAACTTCGTCCTGGTCAAGGCGGCAAGATTGCTCGCTCAGCCGGAATGTCAATTCAAGTTGTCGCTAAAGAAGGCGACTTCGCAACATTGCGTCTTCCTTCTACTGAAATGCGTCGAGTACTTCTTGATTGCCGCGCCACCGTTGGTGAAGTTGGTAACTCAGAGCACGAACTCGTCAAGATCGGTAAGGCCGGACGTAACCGTTGGAAGGGCGTTCGCCCACAAACTCGTGGTGTTGCCATGAACCCTGTCGACCACCCACTCGGTGGTGGTGAAGGTAAGACCTCTGGTGGTCGTCCTCCTGTATCCCCTTGGGGTAAGCCAGAAGGCCGCACACGTAACAAAAACAAGCCATCTCAATCACTCATCGTTCGTCGGCGTCGTGCCGGAAAGGGTCGGAGGTAACTCATGTCTCGTAGCCTCAAAAAGGGTCCGTTTGTTGACGACCACTTGCTCAAGAAAGTTGACGCCGCAGTTACTGCCGGTGATCACAAAGTCATCAAGACATGGTCGCGTCGCTCAACCATCGTTCCCGACATGGTGGGTCTCACCATTGCCGTGCACGACGGTCGCAAGCACGTGCCTGTGTATTGCACCGAGTCAATGGTTGGCCACAAGCTTGGCGAGTTCTCACCAACTCGTACTTTCCGCTTCCACGCTGGACAAGAAAAGAACACAAGGAAGTAGTCATGACCGGTCCAAAGCTCAATGAAGCCAACCGCGTCGTCGGTTCAAAAAGTGGAAGCCGCGCAAGCGCTCGTTACCACCGTTCATCTGCATCGAAAGTGCGCGTCGTGCTGAACCTTGTTCGCAACCAAGACGTTCGCACTGCAGACCAAATCTTGCAGTTCACAGATCGTGAAGCTGCTCGTGTTGTTCGCAAGGTCCTTGCATCTGCTGTAGCAAATGCTGTTACCAATGACAATCTTGACGCTGACGAATTGTTCGTAAAAGCATGCTTCGCAGACGAGGGTCCAACGCTTAAGCGTTTCCGTCCTCGCGCAAAGGGTCGTGCCGGAGCAATCTTGAAGCGCACATGCCACATCACACTCATTGTTGATCGCATGAGCGATTCACAACTTGCAGTGATCGAAGCAAAGACAATGGCAAAGGGTGCACCTTCCAACAACCGTCGCGCACGTGTTGCTGCAAGCCGCAAGGAAGCACCTGCTGTCGAACAAGAGATCGTTGCCGACGACCAAGTCGTCGACACCACCACCACTGAAGAAGCAGGCAACTGATGGGTCAGAAGATCAATCCATACGGGTTCAGACTCGGCATCACTACAGACTGGAAGAGCCGCTGGTTCAGCGAGCGCGAATACAAGGAATATCTCACAGAGGATTGGAAAATCCGTGAGTACCTCATGAAGACGCTTGAAGATGCAGCAGTTAGCCGCGTTGAAGTAGAGCGCACACGTGACAAGCTTCGTATCGACGTTCACACCGCACGCCCCGGAATTGTTATCGGTCGTAAAGGTGCAAAGGCAGACGAACTTCGTACTGGCCTTGCAAAAATCACTGGTAACAATCGCCTGCAACTCAACATTGTTGAAATCAAGCAAGCAGAACTCGACGCAGCTCTTATCGCACAGGGCGTTGCTGACCAATTGGTTAACCGCATCGCTTTCCGTCGCGCTATGAAGCGTGCAGTTCAGAACGCACAGAAGTTTGGTGCACTTGGCATTCGTGTTCAGTGTTCAGGCCGCCTTGGTGGTGCTGAAATGAGCCGTACAGAGTGGTACCGCGAAGGACGCGTTCCTTTGCACACGCTTCGTGCAGACATTGACTACGGATTCCGCGAAGCACGCACCAGTTCTGGTCGCGTTGGCGTAAAGGTATGGCTCTACAAGGGCGACATCCTTCCGTACAAGAGCACATCGCAAGACAAGATTTCTCGTGAAGCAGCAATGGCTGTTGGCGAAACTTCCGGACAAGTTGTTCCAGAAGCAGCAGCACGCAAAGTTGTTTCATCAGGCGGCCCACGTGGCGCTGTTGAAACTGCCGAACCAGAAATCCAGCCGCTCGTTAAGCCTGCTGATCCTGAGTTCGAGCGTTTGCTTGAAGAAGAAGAAGCAATCGAGCGTCGTATGCATGATTCGCATGAGACTCCAAAACTTCGTGGGGAGGGCTGACCATGTTGATGCCTCGTAAAGTAAAACACCGTAAGCAGATGCGCGGTCGTATGACCGGTGTATCAAAGGGTGGAAACGCACTTGCATTTGGTGAGTTCGGTATTCAAGCTCTTGAACCAGGTTGGATCAGCGCTCGTCAAATCGAAGCTGCTCGTATTGCAATGACTCGTCACATCAAGCGCGGCGGAAAAGTATGGATCAACATTTTTCCTGACAAGCCAGTGACAAAGAAGCCAGCAGAAACCCGCATGGGTTCCGGCAAAGGTAACCCAGAGTTTTGGGTTGCAGTTGTGAAGCCTGGTCGCATTTTGTTCGAGTTGTCGTACCCAAGCGCTGATGTTGCGCGTGCCGCTCTCGAGCGCGCCGTACAAAAGCTCCCGATCAAGGCTCGCGTTATTTCACGCGACGAGCCAATCTGATAGGACAGTAAAAAAATGGCACATTCAATTACCGACCTTCGTGACATGGATCTCGCAGCCCTCGTGGCCGAGCTCCGTGCCTGCAAACAAGAAGCCCTTAACCTGCGATTTCGCAATGCAACAGGCCAACTCGACAAGCATGACGAGTTGGGCAAAGTACGTCGTCAAATCGCCCGCATCAATACCCTCATCCGTCAGCGCGAAATCGTTGCCGCTGAGACAGCCGGGAAGTGAGTAGTCACATGGCAGAAGAAAATAACACCGAAGAGCGCAACGCACGCAAGGTTCGCGAAGGAATGGTCGTCTCTAACAAGATGAACCAAACTGCAGTGATCGCAATTGTCGAGCGTGTTGCTCACCATAAGTACAGCAAGATGGTCGTTCGTACCAAGAAGCTCTACGCACACGACGCAACCAACGATGTGAACATCGGTGACCGCGTTCGCGTTATGGAAATCCGTCCAATGTCAAAGCTCAAGCGCTGGCGCATCATCGAAATTCTGGAGCGTGCAAAGTGATTCAGCAAGAGTCTCGTCTCCGCGTTGCCGATAACAGTGGCGCAAAAGAAGTGTTGTGCATCAAGGTTCTTGGTGGAACACGTCGTCGTTACGCATCTATTGGTGATGTTTTCATCGCCACTGTAAAAGACGCCATTCCAGGCGCCGCAGTAAAAAAAGGTGAAGTAGTTCGTTGTGTTGTTGTTCGTGTGAAGAAGGAAAAGCGTCGTCCAGACGGCAGCTACATCCGCTTCGACGAAAATGCAGCAGTTCTTATCAAAGAAGACCTCACGCCTCGTGGCACCCGTATTTTCGGACCAGTTGGCCGCGAATTGCGTGACAAAAAATTTATGCGAATCGTCTCGCTCGCACCGGAGGTGCTCTAGTCATGAAGTTCCGTAAAGGTGACACAGTTCAACTTATTGCTGGCAAAGAAGCTGGTTCTCAAGGTGAGATCATCGAAGTTCGTCCAAAAGACAACCAAGTGATCGTTGAAGGCCGCAACCTTGCAAAGCGCCACACAAAGGCTCGCAGTGCAAACCAAAAAGCCGACATCATCGAAAAGCCAATGCCAATCGATGCATCAAACGTGATGCTCGTAGTCAAGGGCAAGCCAACACGTGTTGGTTACAAGATCAAAGACGACGGCACCAAGGTGCGCGTTGCGAAAAAGACAGGAGACGAAGTCTGATGGCTACTACCGCTACTTCTCCACGCCTGAAGGTTCGTTACGAAGCTGAGATCAAGCAGGCTCTGCTTACTCAACTTGGTCTTGCGAATCCAATGCAGGTTCCAAAGCTTGAAAAGATTGTCGTCAACATGGGTGTAGGTCGCGCAACTCAGCAGCCTTCACTTCTTGATGGTGCAGTGTCAGACCTCACAGCATTGTCTGGTCAAAAGCCACTCGTCACCAAGTCACGTGACGCAATCGCAAACTTCAAACTGCGTGAAGACCAAGCAATTGGTTGCAAAGTCACCTTGCGTGGCGACCGCATGTGGGAATTCTTCGATCGTTTGCTTTCCATCGCAATTCCTCGTATCCGCGACTTCCGCGGATTGCCAGTGAACTCGTGGGATGGTCGCGGCAACTACACATTTGGTCTTTCTGACCAGATCGTGTTCCCAGAAATTGATTACGACAAGATCGATGCCACTCGTGGCATGGACATCACAATTGTCACAACAGCAGTCAGCAATGAGCAGGGCCGTGCCCTTCTCGATGCATTCGGTTTTCCCTTCAAGCGTGGCAACGAGGGTGGACCCCCCGCACGCAAGAAGCCAAAGGGTCGTGGTCCTGTCCGCGGCGGCAAGAGGAAGTAGGTAGGTCATGGCAAAGATTTCACAAATCAATAAAGCAAATGCAAAGCCCAAGTTCAAGGTGCGTGGTTACACACGTTGCCGCAAGTGTGGTCGCGCCCGTTCGGTGTACCGCAAATTTGGACTGTGCCGTATTTGTCTTCGAGAAATGGTTCACGCCGGAGAAATTCCAGGCGTTACTAAGGCGAGCTGGTAGGTACTAATCATGATGACCGATCCAATCGCAGACATGCTCACACGCATCCGCAACGCAAACACCGCGTTGCACGAAGCAGTAGTGATGCCATCGTCGAAGCAAAAAGTTGCTCTTGCCGAAATCCTCAAAAAAGAGGGTTACATCAATAGCTACGCCGTTGCACCTTCTACAAAAGGTCCAGGCAATCAACTCACCGTTCAAATGAAATATTCAAATGATCGCCATCGCACAATCAAGGGTCTGACACGTGTGTCAACTCCTGGTCTTCGCGTGTATCGCAATTCGACTCAAGTGCCTCGCGTACTTGGTGGTCTTGGTGTCGCAGTTCTATCCACTAGCCAAGGTCTTATGACCGACCGTGAAGCCCGTAAGCGCAAGGTCGGCGGCGAAGTCCTGTGCTTCGTGTGGTGAGCCTGGGACGAAAGTAGGAAACGAATATGTCACGAATTGGTAAAGCTCCCATCACCGTTCCATCCGGCGTCGATGTCACCATTGCTGGTCGCACCGTCACCGTAAAAGGACCAAAGGGAACACTCGCACGCGATATTCCTGGTGAAATTGTTGTCCGTAAAGAAGACACCACCATCTTTGTTGAGCGTCCAAACGACGAGCGTCAGAACCGTGCACTCCACGGTTTGTCACGCACACTCGTGAACAACATGGTTTTGGGTGTCACTGAAGGTTTTGCAAAAGAACTTGAAATCGTTGGCGTGGGTTACCGCGCTGAAGCTCAGGGCGCAAACTTGCGTCTTGCACTTGGTTTCTCTCACCCTGTCATCGTTCCAGCACCTGAAGGAATCTCTTTTGAAATTCCTGTGCAGACGCGAGTCATTGTGAAGGGCATCGACAAAGAACTTGTCGGTCAAGTTGCAGCAAACATCCGTTCAATCCGTAAGCCAGAGCCATACAAGGGCAAAGGCGTGCGTTATCTCAATGAACACATTCTCCGTAAGGCCGGCAAGACCGGCAAGAAGTGATTCGGTAGTAAGGATTCACCATGGCAAATCTCTCAAGCATCCGTCGCGAGTCTCGACTTCGTCGTCATCGTCGTGTACGCAAAAAGATCTTCGGCACAGCAGCACGTCCTCGTCTTGCCGTGCATCGCACAAACAAGCACTTCAGCATGCAACTCATCGATGATGATCTCGGTCACACAATCGCTGCAGCATCATCTGTTGAAGGCGACCTTCGCAGCGCAAGCGGCGCAACTGTTGCCGCAGCTACAAAAGTCGGACAATTAATCGCACAACGCGCTAAGGCAGCCGGAATCTCAACGGTCGTTTATGACCGCGGTGGTTACGCCTACCACGGCCGTGTCGCCGCAGCAGCGCAAGCAGCTCGTGACGCAGGACTGGAGTTCTAATGAGTAACTCATACTCAAACAACGCAAATCCATCAACACCCCCAGAGCCAGGCGCACTTCGTGAATCACGCGTGATTCACATCAATCGTGTTGCAAAGGTTGTTAAGGGCGGACGTCGTTTCTCTTTCACAGCACTTGTTGTTGTGGGCGATGGCAACGGTCGTGTTGGTCTCGGATACGGAAAGGCAAAGGAAGTTCCTTTGGCAATCCAAAAAGGTACTGAAGAAGCAAAGAAGAGCATGTTTGATGTTGCCCTTGCTGGCACAACCATCATTCACCCAATTCTCGGAATCTCCGGAGCTGGTCGCGTTCTCTTGAAGCCTGCAGCTCCTGGTACCGGTGTTATCGCTGGTGGTGCTGCTCGAATCATTCTTGAAGAAGCTGGCGTGCACGACGTGCTCGCTAAGTCACTTGGTTCTGCGAACGCAATCAACGTTGCTCGCGCAACTATTGACGGCCTTCGTGAACTACAACGTCCTGATGAAGTAGCAAAGCGCCGCGGTATTCCTGCCGAGACATTTGTTCCAAAGGGACTACTGAAGGCATACAACGAGCGCAAGAAAGCACTTGCTGCTGGAGAGGCACATTAATCATGGCTGAGAAAACTCTTACCGTTACGTTGAAGCGTTCAAAGATTGGCGCAAAGCCAAAATCTGTTGGCACGCTTCGCGCACTCGGTCTCACCAAAATTGGTGACACCAACACTCTTCCGGATCGTCCAGAAATTCGCGGCATGATTGCCCGAGTTCCTCACCTCATTGAAGTCAAGGAGAACAACTGATCATGCGCGTCGATGAACTTGCACCAGCACCAGGAAGTAACCACCGCGCAAAGCGCAAAGGTCGTGGTACCGGCGGTAAGGGCGGTAAAACTGCCGGCCGTGGTACTAAAGGTCAGAACGCACGTGGTCGCGGCAAGGTAGCTCGCGGTTTCGAAGGTGGTCAGACACCAATGAGCCAGCGTCTTCCAAAGTTGAAGGGCTTCAATAACCCATTCCGCGTGGAGTATTACGCCGTCAACCTTGACGCTCTTACTGATATCGGTCTTGCAGAAGTCACTCCTGAAATCCTTATGGCAAAGGGCGTGGCTCACAAGGGAACATTGGTCAAAGTTCTTGGCCGTGGAACATTGTCGATCCCAGTCAAGGTCTCTGCTCATGCGGTCTCGAAGTCAGCGGAAGCTGCCATTCTTGCTGCAGGTGGTTCTGTGACTATTCTGCCTTTGCCACACAAAATCCGTCCTCCGGCTAAGGGCAACCAGTTCACCAACCGCTAACCGTCGTCGCAGCAGTTACTGCTCGAAGTCGATAAGGAGTACTACGTGTTTTCTAACCTGAAGAACATCTTCAAGGTAGAAGATCTTCGCAAGAAGGTGTTTTTCACCCTTGTCATGATCATGGTCTATCGGTTTGGTTCGTCGCTTCGCGTGCCCGGCATTGATGCAAGTGCCGTTGCGCAATTGCGTGAAGCGTCGAAATCACAAGGTGCTCTCGGGTTCTTGAACTTGTTCTCTGGTGGAGCCTTCGGGTCCTTCTCCATTTTCGCGCTCGGCATCATGCCGTACATCACTGCCAGCATCATCATGCAGGTTTTGAATGTTGTAATTCCAAAATTGCAGGAATGGCAAGAGATGGGGGCTGTTGGCCAGCGCAAGATCACACAATGGACTCGCTATGTCGCAATTGCTATTGCACTGTTGCAGGGTTCCGGACTCACATTTATCTTCGGACAAGGAAATGGTTCTGCATTCTTTGGTGCAGCAGCGCAAGCCCCAGACGTTGTCTTGCTTGATCCGTTCATGCCGCGTGCGTTACTGGTAATCCCAACACTTGTTGCGGGTACAGCAATGCTGATGTGGGTTGGTGAACTCATCAGTCAGCGAGGCATTTCAAACGGAATGTCCGTGATCATTTTCTCTTCCATTGTTGCGGGTCTGCCATATAGCTACTACTCAATTTTGCAAAGCAAGAAGTTCATCGTGTTCGCATTGCTCGTCATTGTGTCACTCGGAATTTTGGCTGCGGTAGTTCGTGTTGAACTTGGCCAGCGGCGAATTCCAGTTCAGTTTGCAAAGCGAGTAGTTGGTCGCAACATGACTGGTGGACAAAGCACATACATTCCATTGAAAGTTAACCAAGCAGGTGTTGTTCCCATCATCTTCGCTTCGTCTGTTCTGTTGTTGCCTGTGTTGCTATCAAACGTTCTGGGTAGTGCTGAAGGCTGGCGCGGTTCCGTTGCAAGTATCGTCAATGATTACTTGGTGAATAGCCAAAACATGGTCTACATCGTCGGCTTCTTTTTGCTCATTGTGGCCTTTGCTTATTTCTACAACTCAATTGCATTCGACCCAATTCGTCAGGCTGATCAATTGCGTAAACAGGGTGGTTTCATTCCTGGAATTCGTCCCGGTCAGCAGACCGAGCGTTACTTGTCGAAAGCTGTTAACCGCATCACCTTGCCTGGTGCGTTGTTTGTTGCGTTCATTGCAATCTTGCCGTACATCATTTTGTGGGTCGGAGATGTTCAATCGTTCCCATTTGCCGGAACCACTGTGTTGATTGCTGTTGGTGTCGCACTTGAATTGATGCGTCAGATTGACAGTCAATTAATGCTGCGCAACTATGAGGGCTTCTTGAAGTGACCGCCGGCCCTTTTGGGTGGTGGTTTGCCCTCGTGGGTAATCAGAGGTATTTATGATTCCTGGCGCACGATTGGTGCTGTTAGGCCGTCAAGGCTCGGGTAAAGGGACGCAATGCGTTCGCTTGTCGCGTCACTTTGTGGTGCCACATATTTCTACGGGCGACATGTTGCGCGCCGCGGTACGTGAAGGAACCGAGCTCGGGAAAATGGCAAAGGCCATTATTGATGCTGGCGGGTTGGTCGGTGACGACATCATGGTCGGATTAGTCAGTGAGCGCCTCACAGAAGACGACGCCCGCGTGCGCGGATACATTCTCGACGGATTCCCTCGGACCGTCTCTCAGGCCGAATCACTTGACCAGGCAACTTCCAGTCGACCTCTTGACCTAGCAATAGATCTGGTTGTTCCTCGTGAACTGGTTCTCGATCGCCTCTCTTTGCGTCGGGTGTGCCGCGACTGTGGCACCAACTATCAGGCCACTGGCCATGAGACTGGCCAATGGAGTTGTGACAACTGTGGGGGAGACGTGGTGCAGCGCGATGATGACACCCCTGATGCCATCAATCGCCGACTTGACCTGTATGAGACCCAAACCGAGCCGCTCATCGACTTTTATGGCAAAACCGGCCGTTTGGCCCAGATCGATGGTGTCGGAACCCCCGAAGAAGTCTTCCTTCGCCTCACCGCAGCAGTCGAACAAATACGGTAATCCGCACTTGGTGTGCGGCAGATGCGCCGATAGCATTGTCACTCGCCCCTATTGCAAGTCTGCTAAAGGGGCATCCTGTCCCAACTAACTAAGGAGTCCACTCTGGCTCAGCCGAAAGAAGATGCGATCGTGCTCGAAGGCACGATTCTCGAGTCCCTACCTAACGCAATGTTTCGTGTGGAATTAGAGAACGGCCACAAAGTGTTGGCGCATATCTCCGGAAAAATGCGTATGCACTACATCCGTATTCTTCCGGGCGACAAAGTCCAAGTGGAACTCACCCCATACGACCTCACCCGAGGTCGAATTACATACAGGTTTAAGTGAGAACGCAATGAAAGTACGCACAAGCGTCAAAAAAATTTGTGAGAAGTGCAGCATCATTCGTCGCCATGGGCGAGTACGAGTGATCTGCGAAAATCCCCGGCACAAGCAGCGCCAGGGCTAGAGAGTCAACGAAGGACACGTAAACACATGGCACGTATTGTTGGAGTCGATATCCCACGCGAAAAGCGTTTGGAAATTTCGTTGACATATATCTTTGGCATCGGTCGCTCGACCGCGCAGAAAATTTGTGAGGCCACAGGCCTTGACAAGAACACTCGCGTTCGCGATCTCACAGAAGATGAAGTCAACCGCATCCGCGGTTGGGTTGATCAGAACATCACCGTTGAAGGTGACCTGCGCCGCGATGTGCAGCAGGACATCAAACGCAAAATCGAAATCGGATGCCTTCAAGGTATTCGTCACCGTAAGGGACTTCCTGTTCGTGGACAGCGCACGCATACCAATGCACGCACACGTAAGGGACCTAAGAAGACCGTAGCTAACAAGAAAAAGGCAGTGAGATAACACCATGGCCAAGACACAAGCAGGTGGACGTCGTCCACGTAAGCGTGAGCGCAAGAACGTCACAACTGGCGTTGTTCACATCAAGAGTTCTTTCAACAACACCATCGTGTCTATTACAGACACTGAAGGCAATGTCATTGCATGGGCATCGTCTGGTGGCGTTGGCTTCAAAGGTTCACGTAAGTCAACTCCGTTCGCCGCACAAATGGCAGCAGAAAAAGCTGGCAAGGCTGCAATGGAGCACGGTCTTAAGCGTGCAGAAGTGCATGTAAAGGGTCCAGGTTCTGGCCGCGACACAGCACTTCGTTCAATTCAGAATCTTGGTATTGAAGTATCAGGCATCAAAGATGTCACTCCAGTACCTCACAACGGTTGCCTTCAACCAAAGCGTCGTAGGAGCTAATCATGGCCCGTTATACAGGACCAAAAGTGCGCATCTCGCGTCGTCTTAACACAAACATTTATGAAAATGCCAAGGGATCAAAGGCGCTCGATCGTCGTCCGTTCCCACCAGGCCAGCATGGTCGTACACGTCGTCGTAATGCCGGCAGTGAATACCTTGCACAGGTTCAAGAGAAGCAGAAGGCTAAGTACATCTACGGTGTGCTCGAGCGTCAGTTCCGTTTGACCTATGAAGAGGCAACTCGTCTTGCAGGTCCAACAGGTGAAAACTTGTTGCGTCTTCTTGAGCAGCGTCTCGACAACATCGTGTTCCGCGCCGGTTGGGGAGCAACTCGCCCTCAGGCTCGTCAGTTCGTAAACCACGGCCTCATTCAGGTTGATGGCAAGCGTGTTGACATTGCTTCATTCCGTGTCAAGCGTGGTCATGTCATTTCACTTGCTCCTAAGGCAAAAGAAATGATTCAGATCACACACAACATCGACACTCTTGACCGCCCACTTGTTGGTTGGCTAGAGGCTGGCGACAAGCAAGTCACAGTTCGTGACTTGCCACAGCGTGAGCACATCGATGTCCCCGTCCGCGAACAGCTCATCGTTGAGTTGTACTCGAAGTAACCCCGTCTTTTCTTAGGAGCAAACATGCTTGTAATCCAGCGTCCATCAGTCGAAGCAATCGGCGAAGATCACCCAACACGTCAGCGTTTCGCTGTTGGTCCACTCGAGCCAGGTTTCGGCCACACCATTGGTAACTCACTTCGTCGTACGTTGTTGTCATCAATTCCTGGTGCTGCAATCACAACTGTCAAGTTCGACGGTGTTGAGCATGAGTTCACAACAATCAAGGGAATGACAGAAGACATCACAGAGTTCATCATGAACTTGAAAGATGTTGTTGTTATGTCACAGAACGACGAGCCAGTTGTTATGCGCGTTGACGTTAAGGGTCCAATGACTCTGAAGGCTGGCGACATTCCAACCAACTCTGATGTTGAAATTCTCAACCCTTCACTGCACCTTGCAACTCTTAATGCTGGTTCACAACTTGCACTCGACATCACAGTCGAGCGCGGCCGCGGATACCTTTCCACCGACCGTGACGCAGAGAGCCGCATCATCGGAGTAATCCCCATTGATGCAATTTTCTCACCAGTACGTCGCGTGATGTTCGAAGTAGAGCCAACACGTGTTGCTCAGAGCACCAACTACGACCGTTTGGTTATCGACATCGAAACTGATGGTTCAATTTCTCCACGCGAGTCTTTGGCATCTGCTTCAGCAACATTGCGTTCACTTGTTGATCTCATCGCAACATTGTCAGAAGAGCCTCAGTCACTTGAGCTCAGCGAGCCAATGGGCGCCAATGTCGGTGTACCTGACCTTGACTTGCCAATCGAAGACCTCGACCTCAGCGAGCGCCCACGCAACTGCTTGAAGCGCGGACAAATCAACACAATCGGTGAACTTCTTTTGAAGTCAATCGACGACTTGCTCAACATCACAAACTTCGGTCAGAAGAGCCTGGATGAAATCATCCAGAAGCTCGATGAGCGTGGACTTACGCTTCGCGCGTAATCACAGGAATTAAGGAGCACAACAATGCCTACTCCACGTCGCGCCCCCCGCTTTGGCGGAAGTGCACAGCACCAACGTCTCATGATGGCCAACATGGCCGCTTCGCTGTTCGCAGCTGAAGGAATCAAGACAACAGAAGCAAAAGCAAAAGAACTTCGTCCTATTGCCGAGAAGCTCATTACGAAAGCAAAGAAAGCACAAGGCGATTCGCCAATGCGCGTTCATCGCATTCGCCAAATCGAGGGTTACCTCGGTGACAAAGAAATGACCTCAAAGCTTGTCAATGAGATCGCACCTCGTTACGTCAGTCGTAACGGCGGGTACACACGTATCTTGAAGCTCGGTCATCGTCTCGGTGACGCTGCGCTTGAAGTACGTATCGAACTCGTCTAAGGCCGATACCGGTGTCTCAACCGGAACAGAACTTTACTAACGGACCCGCCTTACGGCGGGTCCGTTTGCGTGTGGCGTATCACGGCGCAGCGTTTCGTGGTTTTGTAATCAACGAAGGAATTAGTTCCGTTGAAGGACTACTGACCGATGTGATTTCAACTGTTGCGCGTCATCGTGTGCACATTGATGTTGCAGGACGCACTGATGCAGGCGTGCATGCGCGTGGTCAAGTCATCACGATTGATATTCCGGCGGAAACTCGATTGCCAGCATTTGTGCGCAGCGTTAATGCGTTGTGTAAACCAAACGTCGCAGTGTCAGACCCTGAGTGGGTCAGCAATGAGTTTGATGCTCGCTACAGCGCTATCTGGCGTCGGTATCGCTACACAGTTCTTAACTCTGAAGCTCCTGATCCCATGTTGGTTGATCGCGCCTGGCACGTTCGTCGCCCGCTGTCTCTGCCTCTCATGACATTGGCAATTGATCCGCTGATAGGGGAGCACGATTTTTCAGCATTTTGTCGTCGCCCAGATCTGATTGAGGGCGCCCCCGTTCCCTCCATGCATCGTCGGGTGTATTCGGCCAAATGGGTAGATCAGGGCAACAACGTTCTGGTGTTCGAAATTCGGGCAAATGCCTTCTGTTACCAAATGGTCCGAAGTTTCGTTGGCTTCTTGGTCGACGTTGGCCTTGGCCACAGGCCGGCCAGTGACACCCGAGAAGTTCTGTTGGCCCGCGACCGGGCCCATGGGTCCCAAGTTGCACCAGCCTGTGGGCTGACCTTGTGGGATGTGGGCTACCCAGGGGAGCCGATTCCGACCATATAAAAGGTGGTCATCACTTGGCTTTCGCGGTTGCCGAGAGGCGTATCTCGCCCCTATCCTTACTAAGCCCCCATTTAGGGGTTCCGGCGGCCCGTTGTGGGTTCCCTTGAAAGAAGTCTTATGCGTACATACCAACCAAAAGCAAGCGAGATCACCCGCGCGTGGCACGTCATCGACGCTGAAGGTCTTGTCCTTGGCCGTCTCTGCACCGAAGTTGCTCGTCTTCTTCGCGGCAAGCACAAACCAACATTCGTTCCTCACATGGACTCAGGCGATCACGTCATCATCATCAACGCATCGAAGATTGTTATGACATCAGGCAAGTCTGAAAAGAGCATGGTGTATACCTACTCCGGTTATCCAGGTGGTTTGAAGAGCGAGACATACCAAAACTTGCTCGATCGTAAACCTGCTGATGCAATCACTCGTTCAATCGCAGGCATGTTGCCAAAGGGACCACTTGGTCGCCAGATGGTAAAGAAGCTCAACGTGTACGCAGGACCTGAACATCCTCATGCAGCACAGTCCCCAGTCGTTTTCAATCTCAGCGCTGCCAAGGCGCGCTGATCTACTAAGGAGTCATCGTGGCTAACACAGTTCTCACTCAAACAACTGGTCGTCGTAAAGAAGCTGTTGCTCGTGCAATCACTCGCGCCGGTACCGGAAAAATCGTTGTCAATGGTCGCCCAATCGAGGCGTACTTCACCACAGCAACACAGCGCATGGTTGTTACCGAAGCGCTTCGCGTTGTAGAGCGTGAAGAGTCATTCGATATTCATGCAAATATTTTTGGTGGTGGCGTAACTGGTCAAGCTGGCGCATTGCGCATGGCTATTGCTCGTTCGCTCATCGAACTTGATCCTGAAATGCGTCCAGCACTCAAAAAAGCTGGTCTTCTTACTCGTGACTCACGTAAGAAAGAAAGCAAGAAGTACGGTCTCAAGAAGGCCCGTAAGGCGCCTCAGTTCACCAAGCGCTGATTCCTATCTGCGTGGTGCGCTTCGCACCTCACGCGAGGAGATCAATACATGTTGCATTTCGGAACAGACGGCGTTCGTGGCGTCGCTATCGACGAACTCACTACTGATTTAGCTCGCGACCTTGCACGTGCCACCGCTCGTGTGCTGCGCCCTAGTGCCATTGTTGTTGGCCGCGATACGCGTGAAAGCGGTTCGGAATTAGAAGACGCCATCGTTGCCGGATGCGCAGCTGAAGGCGTTGCAGTCCATCTCATGGGTGTTGTGCCAACGCCAGCAATTGCGTACGCCGCAGAACAATACGGCTGGGTGGGCATTGCAATTACTGCGTCACACAACGTGTGGTCAGACAACGGCATCAAGGTATTCGCTTCAGGCGGAGCGAAACTTGCTGATGCTGAACAAATAGAAATCGAACGTGAATGGCATGCCATGGTGTCAGAACCAGTCGTGCATGCTCAGGCCACAGTCAATGACGCCACCGGAATTCTGGGGGAGTACGCAACACATCGTCTGAACGTTGTGGGTGAAGCACTTTCTGGAGTTCGAGTAGTTCTTGATTGTGCAAATGGTGCGATGTCACATGTAGCGCCAGAAGTATTTATGTCTGCCGGCGCAGATGTGTCAGTGATCAATGCGTCACCAACTGGTCGCAACATCAACGACAACTGTGGTGCAACTGCGCCGCAACAGCTGGCCGCACAAGTTATTGCCGAGGGTGCCGACATCGGAATTGCCTTTGATGGCGACGGTGATCGACTTATTGCAGTAGCTGGTAGTGGTGCACTTGTTGATGGTGACCACATCATGGCTATCGCTGCAGTTGATCTTGCGCACCGTGGCTTACTGCGCAACAAAGGCGTTGCAGTAACTGTGATGACAAACCTTGGTTTTCACCACACCATGCGTGACAACAACATTGACGTTGTCATTACGCCGGTCGGCGATCGAAGCATTCTTGTTGCACTTGATGAATTCGACTTTGTGTTGGGTGGCGAACAGAGTGGTCATGTCATTCACCGTGCACATGCAACAACTGGTGATGGCCTATTGGCTGCATTGCAGTTGGTGGAATACATCACGCGTGCTCGTGTCACACTTGACCAAGCAGCATCAATAATGCAGTCGTACCCACAAATACTTGTGAACATCCGTACTCTGAATCGTGTTCATGACCCCGTGCATGACATTGCTGAGCAGATTGCACTTGCGGAAGCTGAATTAGGTGACAATGGCCGCATTTTGGTGAGGTCGTCAGGAACAGAACCCTTGGTACGAGTCATGGTCGAAGCTGCAGATCAAGTGACTGCCGAGTCCATTGCCGTACGTGTTGCCCAAGCCGTTGTCGATATCCACGGCGGGTCTATTGAAGGAACGCACTAGTGGGTCCGACTAGCGAGAGTAATCTGTAGTCATGTGCGGCATTATTGGCATCCTGCCCCGGCCGAGCACTCGTAGTGTGCCTACGTCGCAGAGTATCGAGGAACTTCTCACCGCTGCAGTGAATGCGGGCACCGATTGCGTGCTCATTGCTGATGCACTAATGGCAGCCGATCAAATGCTGCGTGGCGATGCAGGCATTCAAGCCCTTGTCGGCAATGCGGCATTAATCGCTCGTATCACCACCTGCCTGGATGCAATTGATGTTGTGGCCGCTGCTGAAGAAGCTCGCATTGACGCCCTTCATGTTGATACGGCAACTCTTGATGCCGAAGTAGCTCGCTTGTCGCGTGTGAAAGATGCATCGTGGGCAATTCGTCGCGATCGTTTGCGCGCAGCAGATGCTGTGCACGTTTTTGCTGGCGCTGGTGCTGGAGCATCCTCATTGGTCGGGTACTTCGCAATTCATCAGGCATTCTCGGCTATCGACCGCATGGAAGTTCGTGGTCGTGACTCTGCCGGTATCAGCGTTCTCGTCACGTCACCTTCTTTTGCCTCATTGTCATCTGAACTAACTGGTCTCATGGCTGGTCGTACATTTGACCCATTGTTTACCAATACCAGTGTTCGCCACAGCGGTTCCACATTGGTGTTTGTATACAAGGCAGCTGCCGAAATTGGTGAACTGGGTGACAACACCAAGCACATGCGTGACGCAGTCAGCGCCGATGCATTGTTGCGTACTGCGCTTTCAGTATCTGACTCACGTGTAGCTGTACTTGGCCATACGCGGTGGGCGAGTGTCGGAATCATCTCTGAGCCGAACGCTCACCCCGTCACTGGTGAAGAAATAGATGTTGATGGCCAACAAGTGTCAGTCGCAGTTCTTAATGGCGATGTTGATAACCACACTGAGCTTCGTGAACGTCACAACTTGCGTTTCGCAGACCCAATCACAACCGACGCAAAAGTTATCCCAGCCATTGTTGATCGCGGTCGAGGGGCTGGTCTTGATACACAAGCAGCATTCCTAAATGCAGTGACACAGTTCGAAGGTTCAGTGGCTATTGGGTACATGACCGCTAGTGATCCGAACGAAATGTACTTGGCGCTATTTGGTAGCGGACAGGGTCTATATCTCGGTCTTGCTGAAGATCGTTTCATTGTTGCAAGCGAACCATACGGAACCGTTGAAGAGACTGTGCACTTTGTGCGTCTTGATGGTGAGACTCCACGCAAAGAAGGTGACCCAAATTCACGTGGGCAGGTAGTGCGTCTCCGCGTTGACGGAGCAGGCACAGTTGAAGGTATTACTCGCTTTGCATACGACGGGATCGAGATTCCGGTTACGGCTAGTGACGTTGCAGTTGCTGAAGTAACAACACGCGATATTGACCGTGGTGATGCACCGCACTTCCTACTAAAGGAAATTACCGAAGCTCCGCGCAGTTTCCGCAAGACAATTCGTGGTCGCACACTTGAAGTGAACGGCCGACTTGTTCCTGATCTCGATTCGTTCACAATGCCGAAAACAATCAAGGATCGTTTGGCTAGCGGATCTATTCGTCGTATTCGTGTTATCGGCCAAGGCACCGCCGCCGTTGCTGGAACATCACTGATTCCCGTACTCGGCTCATTGCTAGATGCTTTCATTCAAGTTGAGGCACTCACTGCTACTGAACTTTCTGGTTTTGCTATGTCAACCGATATGTCTGACATGTTGGTGATTGCAGTCAGCCAAAGCGGCACCACCACAGACACAAACAGAACAGTTGACCTTGTTGCATCACGCGGTGCAGCAGTACTAGCAATTGTGAACCGTCGCGGAAGTGAGCTTTCAAGCAAAGCCCACGGGGTGTATTACACATCTGATGGTCGTGACATTGAAATGAGTGTTGCAAGTACCAAGGCGTTCTACGCGCAAGTTGCTGCCGGAGCCATTTTGTCGTGTGCCATTGCACAGGCAACGGGCAAGGTTGATGCTGACCGCATGCATCGCATACTTGATTCTCTCGTTCATATGCCAGCGGCCATGGAAACAGTTATCGCGCAACGTACCGAGATCGGCGTTATCGCACAGAAGTATGCACCTATGAAGCGCTATTGGGCTGTTGTCGGAAATGGTCCGAACACAGTTGCAGCTCATGAAGTCCGAATCAAGCTGTCAGAGCTGTGTTACAAATCAATTTCGTGTGATGTCACTGAGGACAAGAAGCACATTGACCTGTCATGTGAACCAATGATTCTTGTATGCGCAGCCGGTCTCAGCGATGGCACTGCAACTGATGTGGCAAAAGAAGTCGCAATCTTTAAGGCGCACAAAGCAATTCCTATTGTTGTTGCTACTCAAGGTGAAACTCGTTTCGACTCAGCAGCAGCTGCAGTTGTGTATGTACCAGTTGCTGACCCAGCGCTCGCCTTTGTGTTGTCCTCAATGGTCGGGCATTTGTTCGGATACGAAGCAGCATTAGCAATTGACGCGCTTGCGCGCCCCCTACGCCAGTTACGTGAAGTAGTCGAAATCGTTGTCGGTAGGGGTGGCAGTGGTGACACTGCGCTAACCCAAGTTGAAGCACAAATCGTTCCGGTTACTCAGCAGTTCCTTCAAGTTTTGGCAACTGGCCAATACGACGGCAACCTCGAAGCCTCAACAGCGGTTCGTTTGGTTTCTCTTCTTCGTATTGTCACTGGGCCACAACCGCTACAAGCGTTCCAACGCCAAACTGGTCGCACTGCTTCGCCATCAGCTCTACTTGATGATCTCATCGATGCTCTCACACGCAGTATTGACGAATTGACACGCCCAATCGACGCCATCAAGCACCAAGCAAAGACCGTCACCGTCGGCATTTCACGAAGTGAAGAAGGTCTTCTTGATCGAGTTCTTGTTCGTGCAGTACTTGAAGCCGGAGCATCGCGTGACAATCTGTCGTATGCAACGCTCAAAGTGCTGGCGTCACTTGATGCTGCTGTTGCATCTGTTGAAGGTTTCACCAGGTATGCCATTGCAGGTGATGCGCGCAATGCCACAGTGTCGATCATTGATCGTGGTGGTGTAGCAAAAGACCTCACATCGCGCGTTACAACAAATGCAACTCTTGTTGGTACCAAGCATCGTGTTGCTGCTGACCAAGAAGTTCTTGTTGCTCGTGGTCGTAAAGATGGCCGCACCGTAATTTTCGTACCTGAAGTTCACGGTTCAACCACTGTGGGCATTTCACTCATGCACGTTGCATTCCACGACACGGTCGCTGCCGGCACTGCACGCCAAGTACTGCAAGGGTACGACCGTCGCTACGACCGCTTGGTTGACTGGGTGTCTGAAACTGAAGGAACATTTCGCGAAGACAGACTTGCAGAAGTATCTATTGCTGACCTGCTCATTAATCCAGTTTCTGAGAGCGCCGACTTGTGGCGAACTGACGGTCAATAAAATGTTGGGCATTGGTATTGACGCCGTTGATGTAGATCGTTTTCGCAAACTTCTTGAACGCCGCCCGCATTTGCGCCAGCGTTTATTTACCTCTGCAGAATTGACTTCTCTTGAAGGCCGCACCGATGACGCAGCGTCACTAGCAGCGCGATTCGCAGTACGTGAGGCGACAATGAAGGCTCTCGGAGTTGGGCTAGGCGCTTTCGACTTCCACGATGTCTCGATTGAGAAAATGTCATCTGGGGCACCTCATCTACTCGTGTCAGGTAGGGCAGAGACTCTCGCTAATGCTCATGGTGTCTCCACATGGCACGTCTCTATTACCCATACAGACACAACAGCAATGGCGGTTGTCGCCGCACTCTAGATATTGCGTTGGTGTGTAATTGAACGGGGCGTACGCTGAGAGAGTGATAGCTGTCCCTATTTCAGACGCATTGAATGATGTGATGTCTCATGTCAATTGATTTCTCAACACGCTGGGCATGGGCGGAAGTTCGTACAGGACTGATCTCTCACAATGTTGCAATTGTGGCGCAACGTACTGCACCTGTTCAGGTGTGGGCAGTTGTCAAAGCTAATGGATATGGCCATGGCTCAGTACCCGTGGCACAGGCAGCACTTGCAGGTGGCGCTACTGGGTTATGCGTTGCAATAGTTGATGAAGGTGTCGCATTGCGTCGTGCCGGAATAACTGCACCGATTTTGTTGTTGAGCGAACAACCTGCGGAACTTGCAGATCTTATTGTTGGTTATCAACTGACTCCTACGGTTACTACAACGCGTGGAGCTGCTGTTCTTGCGGCTTCTGCTGCGGCTGCTGATCAGACAATCAAAGTTCATATCAAAGTTGATACTGGCATGCATCGTGTCGGTGTTGCACCCAATGAAACAGTGTCTCTCGCTTCGTTTGTTAGCTCGTATGAATCGTTGACTATCGAAGGTGTCTACACGCACTTTGCAGTAGCGGATGACCCATCACATGTCGCCAATGCATCACAGCTGAGCGCGTTCAATGCAGTGCTAGATGATTTGTCATCTCGCGGTATAAACCCACCACTTGTTCACGCTGCCAATAGTGCTGCAGCGCTTGCCAACGAACCAAGCCGGTTCACTATGGTTCGACTCGGAATTGCTATGTATGGTTTGCGCCCAGGCCCAGGAGTGGCCGAACTTTGTGCTGGTCTCATTCCTGCAATGTCATTGAAGGCTCGTGTGTCGGCAGTGCGTTGGGTGGAAGCAGGCGAGGCAGTTTCCTATGGGCTAGTTCGCCCGTTGGCTAAAGGTTCTCTGATTGCGACTGTGCCCATTGGCTATGCAGATGGCGTTCCTCGTGCTCTTGGCCGCACCAATGTTCAGGTTTTACTGAATGGTGTTCCTCGCTCATTTGCAGGCACCATCACAATGGACCAATTGATGATTGATTGTGAATCTGATTCGTCTATCACGGTCGGCGATGAAGTTGTGCTGATTGGTAAGCAAGGCGAACATTCTGTGACGGCCGACGATTGGGCAGAAGCACTTGGCACTATTGGTTATGAGATTGTCTGCGGAATTAGCCCACGAATCTTTAGGCGATACTCGTGATCGAGCTTCGCGCTTCCGATCTCGGTGACACTCATGCAATTGCCGGTGCGATAGCTGGAGTTGTTCGACCACGAGACCTGATCGTGCTTGTGGGTGAAATGGGCGCAGGTAAAACTGCCTTTGCAACTGGTTTTGCAAGCGCTCTCGGAGTGCACGGAGATGATCATGTGTCTTCTCCAACGTTTACGTTGATGCATTCGTACACATCGGGGCGCATTCCACTGCACCACGTAGATCTGTATCGGCTGACAAGTTTGGCTGAAGTTGCAGACCTTGGCATCCGTGAACTTCTTGACATGGGTGCCGTTGGACTTGTTGAATGGGGAGATGTTGCGTCTGAAGTTTTAGGTGATGGTCTAAGCGTCACCCTTGTCGCTGATGACGATGATGAAGACGCCCGCACAATCACCATTGAAGTTGAGGGCCATGCGTGGGACACCCGCTGGGACTTACTCAAGAATGCACTACGTGGCTGGACGATGCGATGATTCTGGGAATCGAAACATCAGTTGACCATGTCGGAGTGGCAGTAGGGGACTATCGCGGCATTCGTGCACATTCGATGTTGGCAAGTGATCGTCGCCATGCCGAGTCATTGGCGCCCATGATTCAATTTGTTCTGCAACAAGCAGATGCCACCATGGCCGATCTGTCAGCAATTGCAGTTGACGTGGGGCCTGGTTTATTCACTGGTATGCGGGTGGGTATTGCAAGTGCAGCATCACTTGCATGGGCTTTAGAACTTCCGGTTGTTCCGGTGTGCAGTCTTGATGCACTCGCCATGAATGCAGAGTGGTCAGACAATGTAGTTGCGGCATCACTTGATGCACGTCGAGGCGAGGTGTATTGGTCGTTGTATCGCATGCGTGGCGTTGGCGTCGAACCACTTCGGTTAACGGAACCTGTTGTGTCATCGCCTGAAGATATGGCAGTTCACTTGGCTGATCGTGGCGAAGACATTACGTGTGTGGGTACTGGGTTTATTCGCCATGCTGCTCTATTCGAAGATGTGCCCTGGGCTTTGATGACCGGGGAACCACATGCTTTCCCCACCGCGCAAAAGGTTGTTGTTCTTGCGTCTCACCGCATTGCTGCAGATGACACTGTGCTGGCAGGCGAGATCACGCCGATGTATTTGCGCGCACCAGATGCCGAAATCAATTGGCTGACACGTGAGGCAACACAATGAGTTTCCTTCGTGAACGCATGACTGATGCATTAACCACAGAAACGATGCGCCGCCGTCATCTTCGTCGAGTGATGGAGATTGAGGAAGGGCTATACCCACGCCCATGGACTCACCGCACATTTGTTACTGAAATTTCACTGATGCGTGAAGGTGCCAGGTACTACCTGGTCGCATATGTCGGTGACGTTTTAGTCGGCTATGGCGGTCTGATGTTCAGCGGTGACGACGCCCACGTTACGAATGTGGCAGTCGATCCTGATTGGCAGGGACGTGGCGTTGCCACCGAAATCATGCTCGACCTTGTGATTCTTGCGCGCGACCGTGGATGTTTAGCAATGACTCTTGAAGTTCGACACACAAATACTGCAGCCCAGCAGTTGTATAGGCGTTTCGGTTTCGTGCCAGCAGGAATACGTAAGAAGTACTACGAGAACAAGGACGACGCCATCATCATGTGGGCACATGGCATTGATACGCCTGAGTTCTTGGAACGCGTTCGCCTTATCGAATCGAGACGGCCATGACATCACATGTAGTGAATGAATCAACAGTGGTGCTTGCGATTGAAACAAGCTGTGATGAAACTGCTGCGTCAGTTGTTATGGGCGGCAATGACATTTTGTCTTCCATCGTTTCTAGTCAGATTGAAATTCATGCGCGCTTTGGCGGTGTCGTGCCCGAAGTGGCAAGCCGTGCCCACTTGGAAGCGCTTATTCCTGTGGTCAATGCTGCAATCACGGAAGCGGGCATCTTGCCGTCACGTGTTGATGTTGTTGCCGCAACAGCTGGCCCAGGCCTCATTGGTGCATTGCTTGTTGGCGTGTCTGCGGCGAAGTCTCTTGCGCTTGTGTGGGACAAACCGTTTGTTGGCGTGAATCATTTAGAAGCTCACCTGTATGCCGGGCTACTTGATGACCCCACATTGCAATTCCCGCTGGTGGTCTTACTTGTATCTGGTGGCCACACCATGATTATCGAAATGCGTGGCCATGGTGATTACGTGATCATGGGCCGCACTATTGATGATGCTGCTGGTGAGGCGTACGACAAGGTCGCACGGTATTTGCAACTTGGGTATCCGGGTGGTCCGGCAATTGACAAACTGGCGCCCAGTGGAAACCCACATGCTGTTGAGTTCCCTCGCGCCATGATGCATGACGGTCTTGATGTGTCGTTTAGTGGTTTGAAGACTTCAGTCATTAACTATGTAAAGAAGAACCCAGATGTCTCCAACGTTGATATCGCCGCTTCTTTTCAAGCTGCTGTTGTTGATGTGCTGTGTGCAAAAACCATTCGTGCGGCACAAAAAGTTGGAGCAAAAGGAATTGTGCTTGGTGGAGGAGTATCCGCCAACTCATTGCTGCGCTCTGAAATGACAGCTCGTGGTGCTGCTGCGGGTTTCACAGTGGCGTTGCCAAGCCGTGAAATGTGCACTGATAACGCTGCAATGATTGCAGCTGCAGCGTGGCACAGGCTTGCGTCTGACGGTCCTACGAACTTGTCATGTGGTGCGTACCCGAACCTCAAACTAGATGCGGTCCCACGATGACGCGTTTACCGCTTGTCCTTCGTGGTCGAGAGTTTCCTATTCCTGTGGTGCTTGCACCAATGGCGGGCGTTACCAATATTCCTTTCCGTGCGCAGTGCCGTACGTTTGGGCCTGATCTTATTTATGTCAGTGAAATGGTGATGGCCGTTGCGCTTGTTCATGGCAATGAGCGAACCAAGAAGATGGTTGCATTCGGGCCCGATGAAGATTTCCGTAGTTTGCAGATTTACGGAAGTGATCCTGACTTCGTAGGCAAGGCTGTGCGCGCATTGTGCGAACAAGACATTGCAGACCACATTGATATGAACTTCGGTTGCCCGGCAACAAAGGTCACTCGCAAAGGCGGCGGGGCAGCGGTTCCAGTAAAACGCAATCTGACTCGCGCAATTATGGCGGCAGCAGTGAAAGCGGCCGAGCCATATGGCGTGCCCATCACGTGCAAGTTCCGCATTGGCATCAACGACAACATCACCACATTTCTTGATACTGGCAAAACAGCAGAAGACGAAGGCATAGCAATGATTGCCTTGCATGCACGTACAGCCGAACAACACTATGCAGGCCATTCTCATTGGGAAAAGATTGCGGAACTAAAACAAGCCGTGACAAGTATTCCTGTACTGGGGAACGGCGATATCTGGGAAGCGCAAGATGCCATCGACATGATGGAACAGACCGGTTGCGATGGTGTTGTTGTGGGGCGCGGATGCCTTGGAAAGCCGTGGCTGTTTCGTGATCTTGTTGATGCGTTCAGTGGTCGCGAAGTGCAAGCATCACCAAATCTTGGTTTTGTTCTGAACGTTATGCAGGAACATGCACAAGGTCTGATGGAAATTATGGGCCCTGACTACGGCATTCGAAATTTCCGTAAACACTGCGGTTGGTATCTCACTGGGTATCCAGTTGGTTCCGAAGTGCGCAGATTATTTGCCACAGTGTCAACGTTCGAGCAGTTAAAAGAAATCTCGTCGCAACTTGATCACGAAATGACACTTCTGCCTGGTGGCGAACGCTTTACTCGCGGTCATACAAACGGCCCTATCAAAGTTGTGTTGCCAGAGGGCTACTTAGATAATCGTGATGATCTCACAGTGCCAGATGATGGCCATGAGATGGCGTTAAGCGGCGGCTAAATAAGTTTCGACAGTGCAACTGCCACAGCGACCGTCACGGCGTTCATAGCGATCATGGTCGTGATCAACCATTTCGTTTGCTCGTGGATTAGTTTGCGTACATTGACTTCAATTGTCAACTGAAGATTGAGCATGTCGCCTTTGAGTTCATCGCGTAGATGTTGCAGGTCGGTTTTGGTGGCGACGTCGGCCCAGCCGACGGGAGGAAGAAGTTCCATAAGTGTGTCTGCTGCCTCCTCGCTCAGAATCTGACCGATTGCGGTCCGTAGTTGAAATCTAGACGCTTCAGTGATGCTCATGTCATTGATGTGTGCGGGCGTCGTAGAGTTCTGGAATGGAATCTGAGAGTTTCGTTGTGCTCGCATCACGTTCACCACGTCGCGTTGAACTGTTGAAGCAAATAGTTACCGACTTCACTGTGGTGCCAGCTGATATTGATGAAACTCCTTACGCACACGAAGACCCAGTCTCCTATGTGAAACGCCTTGCACTAGAGAAAGCTCGTGCCGTATATGTGGTCAGCGATTCTTCTGCAATCGTGATCGGCGCTGACACCACGGTTGACCTTGATGGGCACATATTTGGTCAGCCTGTCGATGACGACGACGCCCGCCGCATGTTGACCCTTCTCAGTGGAACCACCCACCAGGTCCATACAGGGGTGGCAGTGGTCAGCGCCAAGGGCGAAGAGGTCGAGACCGTCAGTTCCACTGTCACCTTTCTTGACCTTCGGCCAGAGATGCTCGAGTGGTACGTCGGCACAGGCGAATCGGCTGGGAAGGCCGGTTCCTACGCCATTCAAGGCCACGGCAGTGCTTTGGTGGCCACATCGTCAGGTTCGATGAGCAATATCATCGGCCTGCCCCTCGAAGAGACTGCCCGGCTGCTCGGGGTTCCGGCCCCGAAATAGGACACCGAAACGGGTCTGGCGTTGCTAAGGCGGCCCGCTAGTCCGTATCATTAGCAGTCGCACTCCTCGAGTGCTAATCCCCGGACCGGGTCACCGGTCCTACTTCTCGGAGGAACATTATGAACCTGAAGCCACTCGATGACCGCATCGTTGTCAAGCCAAGCGAAGCAGAGCAGACCACTGCTTCTGGTCTCGTCATTCCAGACACTGCAAAAGAAAAGCCACAGCAGGGCACAGTGCTCGCAGTCGGTCCTGGTCGCTGGAGCGACGATGAAGGCAAGCATTTCGCACTCGACGTAAAAGTCGGCGATGTTGTTCTTTACAGCAAGTACGGCGGCACCGAAGTAACACATGGTGGAGACGATCTTTTGATCCTCACCAGCCGTGACGTTCTTGCAATCGTCGGAAAGTAGTCCACACAATGGCTAAGCAATTGAAATTTGGCGACGAAGCTCGCCGCGCACTTGAAGCAGGAGTCAACAAGTTGGCTGATGCTGTCAAAGTGACGCTCGGACCTAAGGGACGCAACGTTGTCCTCGACAAAAAATTCGGTGCACCCACCATCACTAACGACGGTGTGTCCATTGCAAAAGAAGTCGAACTCGACGATCCATTCGAAAACATGGGTGCGCAACTTGTTAAAGAAGTAGCAACCAAGACCAACGATGTTGCCGGTGACGGAACAACAACAGCAACAGTTCTTGCTCAGGCAATGGTGCAACACGGCATGCGCAACGTCGCTGCTGGTGCAAACCCAATGGGTTTGAAGCGCGGCATGGAAAAAGCAGTTGCTGCAGCAGTTGAGTCAATCAAGGGTCAGTCAAAAGAAGTTGACGACAAGGGCGATATCGCCAGCGTTGCAACAATTTCTGCTGCTGATGCAACCATTGGTGGCGTTATCGCTGATGCAATCGACAAAGTCGGTAAAGACGGTGTGGTCACAGTAGAAGAAAGCAATACTTTCGGTATCGAGCTTGAATTCACTGAGGGAATGCAGTTCGACAAGGGTTACTTGTCGCCATACTTCGTTACAGATCAAGAGCGTCAAGAAGCAGTAATCGAAGAGCCGTACATCTTGTACTACGCATCAAAGATTTCTTCAGTCCAGTCATTGTTGCCAGCTCTCGAAGCTGTCATGAAGACAGGCCGTGCGCTTCTTATCATCGCTGAAGATGTTGAAGGCGAAGCATTGGCAACACTTGTTGTCAACAAGATCCGCGGAACATTCAACTCAACAGCAGTGAAAGCTCCTGGTTTTGGTGACCGTCGTAAAGCAATGTTGCAAGACATGGCAGTTCTTACTGGTGGACAAGTCATCAGCGAAGAAGTTGGCCTCAAGCTTGAGAACGTCACACTCGACTTGTTGGGACGCGCAAAGCGCATCATCATCACTAAAGACGCAACCACCATCGTTGATGGTGCTGGCGACAAGGCAGAAGTTGCTGGCCGCATTAGCCAGATCAAAGCCGAGATCGACAACACCGATTCCGATTGGGACCGTGAAAAGCTTCAAGAGCGCCTTGCCAAGTTGGCCGGCGGTGTTGCAGTTATCAAGGTTGGCGCAGCTACTGAAGTTGAACTTAAAGAGAAGAAGCACCGCATCGAAGATGCAGTATCAGCAACTCGTGCAGCAATTGAAGAAGGTGTGGTCGCCGGTGGTGGTACAGCACTTCTTCGTACGCGTGCATCTGTTCTTGCAGTTGTTCAGAGCCTTGAAGGCGACGAAGCTACTGGTGCTCGCACTGTGTACGAAGCACTTGTTGCTCCGGCTAAGCACATTGCGGATAACGCCGGCATGGAAGGTTCCGTTGTTGTACAGCGCGTTGAATCTGAAAAGGGCAACATTGGACTCAATGCCGCAACAGGCGAGTATGTCGACCTTGTTGCTGCAGGAATCATTGACCCTGCGAAAGTCACGCGCGCTGCATTGCAGAACGCAGCTTCAATCGCTTCATTAGTAATGACCACCGAGTGTCTTGTGGCTGACAAGCCTGACAAGAACGCCCCATCAATGGGTGGCGGCGGAATGCCCGGTGGAATGGGAATGATGTAATTCCCCTTTCGGAATAAAACATTTCAGGGTGTGTTTCACCCAGAGCCTCCCGTTGATGGCCCGGACCGTTTGGTCCGGGCCATCAATATTTCTAGGGCGTACCCTGTAGTTCATGAAACTTCGCGTCAAAGGCATGTGGCTAGTACAGCTATGTGAATATGTCATTGGTTTCGCACTCGCTATGTCGGCGGCGAACTCTGTTAGCCCAGCAGCGCTTGCTGTCGTTGCTATTGCCATCATTGTCAATCCCGCCATTTCCGATGGGTCACTTGCGGCCTTTCATATTCTTAAACCACGCTCTCACCGCGCGGTGGGTATTGGCATTGCAGCCAGCGCTGTCGTAATCGCAGCCATTGCACCGCTAAATCTCACGTCTCGACTCACACTTGTCGTTGCGGCGCTGACACAGGGCTTTGTGTCGGTACGCTTCGGGCATGGCTTTCGAACGACCAGCACCAGACCTCAATAAATTGATCACCGCATGGGACCTTTTTGAAAAAGGCGAAGAGATGCCAGGTCGCATTCTCGCCAACTTAAAGACAGCCGGACTTGCTGAAGTTCTTGCTGAGCTCAAATCATCTGGTTGGACTCCTACAGCATCGTGAGCCAACGACGCGGAGGTAATCAAAACATCCCGCGCCCCGACAATTGGCGTCTCGGTGACATTCCTGAATGGATGAACCGTGATTTCTCTGTACTCAATGACATTGAAGAAATCAGTCGCCGGCTACACCTTCATGTTGTTTCAGACCAACCGGCAAATCTTGATCTGAGACAAGAATGGGTGGCATCGTCTCGACCATCAGCAGTTCTTATTCCACTACTCGTCACGAATGACGGACCTTCGGTATTGCTCACTCGTCGCGCTGATCATTTACGTAGTCATAAGGGTGAGATTTCATTTCCTGGCGGTCGCATGGAACCACATGAAACTCCACATGAAACTGCACTGCGTGAAGCCCATGAAGAAGTTGCACTGCCTCATGATGTTGTCACAATCATCGGAACGCTTGAACCAATCGCCACCTTCGTTAGTAACAGCCACATCACGCCGGTTATTGCACTTGTCGAAGGTGAACCCGCATTACGTGCTGACCCTGGGGAAGTAGCGCGCATTATGACGGTGCCATTGCATAACCTTGCACGCACAGACACCTACCGCAATGAGTGGTGGTCAACAGACCGCGGCGAGATCAATATTCACTTCTTTGAATTAGATGATGAAACCGTATGGGGCGCAACTGGTCGACTTCTGCACCAACTGATTGATGCCATCACCATGCCATAAGTTATGGCGCACCAAAACTGCGCACAGCCCGAAAGTACGTTTCAGCCCACGCCAAACATTGCATTTTCGTTAGTCGAAGTTTTGATGTACAGCTAGCACGTGCGTCTTTTCTGAATTGCCCATCGATACGTAGGCGCAGGGCCTGGCTCCACACGCGACCATTTTTGAAACGGCTCATGTTGCGGTATCCAAAATCATGCCGCCGACATGCGTTATAGAAATCAAAACTGCGTCCTGTGCTTTGCACAATCGGTGCCGAACATCCGTCAGTGTTCCAATCAAGGCGGACATCGTGAGTTGCTGTATCTGCAATAGCCACAAAAACCGGCAAGGAAGTGCGAAACAACAGAGTCTCAGCAACAGTTTGGGCTGAGGGGGGAGGAAGAGGAGTTACCGAGAGTCCCGCGGCAACAACGAGAGAACACATGATCGACATGCGCACCTCCTTTGCTCACAATGTGTGCGCATCGAAGGTGGGAATGGAACTGGGTTCTAGTAGTTGCGGATTGTTTTGAGAAGCAAAGCCATTTCTACGGCACCAACGGCAGCTTCATCACCCTTGTTGTCAATGCCTGGGCCGCTGCGGTCAATGGCTTGTTGTTCAGTGTTCAAGGTGAGCACACCAAACATCACTGGTATACCAGTTGACATTTGCGCATCCTGAATGCCTCGAGTTGCTGCTTCACAGACATATTCAAAATGTGGTGTGTCACCACGAATGACGGTGCCTAAGCAAATGACGGCATCAACAGCTCCGGTCTCGGCCAGAACCTTTGCAGCGAGGGGAACTTCAAACGCACCAGGAACCCAATGTTCCACGATGTCCTTGTCGGCAACGCCGCAACGCTCTAGCCCACGCAATGCGCCGTCGCGTAATGCAGTCACAATATGGTCATTGAATCGCGCGGACACTATGCCGATACGAAGTCCTTTGCCGTTGAGTTCAGGCATTGCGCCACTTGAACCTGCTCGTGTCATTTGCCTTCTCCTTGCCCGTCGTGCATATCAATATGGTGACCCATGCGCTGGCGCTTTGTGCGCAAGTACGCCTCATTCTCTGGTGTTGGAATTGTGTTCAGTGACACGCGTTCCACAACGGTGAGGCCATAGCCACCAAGACCGCCGTATTTTGCTGGGTTGTTTGTCATCAGTTTGAGTTCGCGCACGCCGAGGTCTGCAAGTATCTGCGCACCAATGCCGTACTCACGACTATCAACGGGCAATCCCAATTCAGTGTTGGCATCGACTGTGTCAAAGCCCTCATCTTGCAATGAGTACGCGCGAATCTTGTGTCCGATACCGATACCGCGACCTTCGTGACCACGCAAGTACACAATGACGCCAGCTCCTGCCTCATCAATCATCTGCATGGCGGTTGCCAATTGTGGTCCGCAATCACAACGACGTGAACCAAAGACATCGCCTGTAAGACATTCGCTATGAACCCGAACCAAGACGGGCTCTTGTCCGGTGATGGTTCCCTTTACAAAGGCAAGGTGCTCAATGTTGTCGATGGTGCTCTTGTATGCAACGCAAGTAAATGTGCCGAACTCAGTTGGAACTGCTGCTTCACCCATGCGCTCTACAAGGCGTTCATTGTGGCGACGGTATTCAATGAGTTGGGCAATGGAAGACAACAGCAAGTTGTGTTCTGCACAGAACTTACGAAGGTCTGGCAAACGCATCATGGTGCCGTCGTCATTCTGAATCTCGCAAATCACAGCTGCAGGTTCACACCCAGCCAAACGAGCCAAGTCAACACCAGCTTCCGTATGGCCAGCGCGCTTCAGTACGCCGCCATTACGTGCCCGCAACGGAAAGATATGTCCGGGGCGAGCAAATGACTTGAATGTCAGTTTTGGATCTGACAATCCCCGCAGTGTCGCTGCACGATCCGCTGCACTAATTCCGGTGGTGGTTCCTTCAATAAGGTCAACGGTGACAGTGAAAGCGGTGCGCTGGCTTTCTGTGTTTTGTTCCACCATCAGCGGAAGACGCAAATCATCACAACGCTCATCAGTCAGTGGGGCAACCACCACGCCGGTTGAGTACCGCACGATGAATGCAAGTTTTTCTGCTGAAGCGAACTCGGCAGCCATGATGAAGTCGCCTTCGTTCTCGCGGTCTTCGTCGTCAACCATGACAACAATCTCTCCGCGAGCAATTGCTGCAATGACATCTTCAATGGGGGCAAGGGTGGAATCACTCATGATGTTCCTACTTTCTTTCGTATGGGGTCTAAAACGATTTCTATATCTGCACCGAGTGCAGTGGCTGATACCAATGTGCAATCAGACAAGGGGAGGGCATCAGAGCCGACAAAAACTCCGGGTGCACTGTCGCTGCCGCTCACTATGGGCGCAACATGAAACACGTACCTATTAATAAGGCCTTGTTCGTGGAATGCAGTGGCAACCGTTGCGCCACCCTCAACCATCAACTGCAATACACCTTCATCGCCTAATGAATCGAGCAAGTCTTCAAGGCTTCCACTCCACACATCGCATGGCTGCACTTTGGCTGTTGCGGATACTGAACCGCTGCGTGACAACACGATGCGACGTGGTGATGCGCCTTCAACATGACGCACTGTGAGTTCCGGATCGTCTGCAAGCACAGTGCCAGAGCCGACAACTATGGCGTCGCTCTCTGCACGTAACTGGTGCACACGCACACGAGCTTCTTCGCCAGTTATCCATCGTGGCCCATTTGGTATTGCTGTACGAGCATCAAGCGTGGTTGCCATCTTCAACATCACAAACGGACGACCTGTGCGACGATGATGCAAGTACGGCGCAAGCTGCACAGAAACTTCATCGGCTAACACATCGGTAACAACTTCAACTCCTGCGGCACGCAAGGCATCAAAGCCAGTTCCGGCAACTTGTGAATCTGGGTCTGCAATTGCTGCAACAACGCACGAAACGCCAGCAGAAATGATTGCTTGCGTACACGGACCTGTGCGACCGGTGTGTGAACACGGCTCCAATGTGGAATACAAGGTTGCTCCGCGAACATCACTGCCGCCGTTGTGCGCAGCATTCATCGCAACAATTTCAGCGTGTGGTCCGCCAGGCGGCTTAGTTGCACCTTCGTACACAGAACCATCAAGACACACAACGACTGCACCAACCCATGGGTTAGGTCGCGCGTGTGTACGCGCGGTGGCAGCCATATGCATGGCACGACGCATGAGCGTCTCGTGATTGGTCATGTTGTGTCCTTGCTCCCATCCGGACTCTTACCGTCGGCCTCAGAATTTCACTGAGTCGGCCCTCGCACCGAAGTACGAGGGTTCGCGGGCTATACCGCCGGTCGGGACTTTCACCCAAACCCTGCAAGGGGTGTTTTGTGTACGTGAGGGACGAATTTCCCTCG
>CAMDLK010000011.1 GCA_945901725.1 Bifidobacterium breve
CAACCCATTGGTTCATCAAAGGTGCCGAGTAATCCGAGGAACGGCATATTCAGTGCAGCCATGCGTAGTGATGCCCACTCGGGACGCCACGGCCCAAAGCCACCGAAGCGCATTGTGGGATCAAGTTTCCAACGCCAACCATCTGCATCTTGTTGTGCGCCGATTGTTACGAGGTATTCAAGCCACTCAATAGAAAGACGCGGATTCATTTTTCCGCGGCGTTGCGCGAGGTCAACCAATGTGCCCGGCTTGCGTTCTGATGCAGCAGCTTCGTGACGGAAATCAAGCCATGACCCAATGGAGTCTGCAAGCAATCGCGACTGGTCATGATCAGGAACATCTGGCATACGACGTTTGCTGGGCATGCCGTCAATATTCACCATTGCCGAAATGCGGTATGGGCAGGAGTCGGCAAGCTGCATCATGAGTGCCCCACCTTTTGAGTGAGCAATGACAGGGGCAGCTTTGTTGGTGATTGAAGACATCACCGACAACGCGTCTCGGATATCAGCATCCCATCCGTAGAGGGCGGCATGTTGGCTGTCGCCATGACCGCGATGGTCCCACGCAATGACGCGATACCCGGCAGCGGCAATGAGAGGGGCAAAAACGTCGAAGGTGCCAGCAAAGTCAGACCCACCATGCACCAGAAATAGTTCAGGGTCTGATTCCTTGCCCCATTCATAGACCGCGAGTTCAACACCATCGGCATTGTGGCGGTATGAACGGGCTGGCCGTTCGGCGCCGGGGAAGGAGCGAGTCTCAGGAGTCATGAACCATACAGATTAGAACAGCGCCCCTCGATTTCCCTTATGGGGCGTAATGCACATGAGGCTGTGACCGACATAACATGACATCAATGTTTCTTCGCACACGACTTCATATGTATCTGTTGTGGAGCACATGCTTGTTCGGACTGCTTGCATTCTTTTCGTACTTGTTGACCGATGGCGGATCTTCTTCATCTGCAACCACAACTGTTGTGAGCACAACAAGCACCAGTATTTCTCCAACCAATACTGCGCCGCCATTGCAGTACACAGTTCTTCCCGGTGAATCGTTATATGGAATTGCCGAAAAACTTAAAATCAGTGCGCCTGCTCTTGTAGCTCTAAACAAAATTAAGAATCCTGATCGTGTTGATGCAGGAACAGTATTGTTACTACCTCCAGCAACGGGATTTGTGCCGATAGGTGCAACTACCACCATGCAACCGTGACATTGGTCCTTTCATTCAGTACTCACAACTCCGTACAATGAACTCATGAGCACCGCATTCTGGCCAACACAAGAACACTGGTCCGTTGCAATTCCATTGCAGACACCACATGTTCGTCTCGACTGTTTGGCAGAGACTGGTTTTGTCGCATTACGTAATGCACCGTTTGATGTTCCTGCATCTGAATGGGAATCACTTGAGTACATGGATTGGAAGAGTGGTGGCGACACAAACTTTGCACCACTTGCTTCTGCTGATGGTGAACTTGATTGCCGTGGTTTTTGGGACAAAGGTAAAACTGACAAAGATGCATTGTGGACTTCTAATGCCTCATCTGCTCCGACTCTGAAGAAATACGTTGATTCCATTGGTGCAAACTTCGGTCGCGTGCGCATCATCAAGTTGGAGCCACAAAACCATGAGCAGGCTTTGCGCAACATTCATCGTGATGACAACAACCGTTTCAACCCGGAGAATGAAGGTTGGGTCGTTCGTACCTGGCTGGAACTTACCGACAGCCCTGATAGCTACATGCTGCTTATGGATAACGGCCCAGATGGTTTGCCAGACCGAGCAACAGAACGTCGTGTTCCGCTAAGTAAGGGTTCTCGATTTGTTGTTGACACGCAGCGGTTGTGGCACGTTGTTGTTCACAATCATGACTTCCCGCGTTACGCATTGATTACAAGTCTTGAGAGCGGTCCCGCACTCGACTCGTTTGTTGCCGCCGAAAAGGCGTAGCTGCTACAGCGCTGATTCGATGGCCGAAATTACTTCGGGCGCATCTGGTGATGTCTTTGGGTGAAAGCGTGCAACAACTGCACCATCACGGTTGACAAGAAACTTTTCGAAGTTCCAGCGAATGTCACCATCAACGCCTTCAGCATCTGCAACAGGTGTGAGCGCTGAGTAAAGAGCGTGACGTGCATCGCCATTGACATCAATCTTTTCTGTCAGTGGGAAAGTAACTCCATATGTGGTGCTGCAGAACGTTTGAATTTCTTCTGATGTTCCTGGCTCTTGTCCCATGAACTGGTTGCACGGAACGCCAACAACTGTGAAGCCCTGTGCTGCGTACTGCTTCTGAAGTGCTTCGAGCTGTTCGTATTGCGGGGTGAGTCCGCACTTGCTTGCCACGTTGACAACCAATGTGACTTTGCCGGCAGCGTTTGCCAATGCATTTGGCTGGCCGTCAAGGGTGGAGATAGATGTTGCGTAAATGCTCATAGCCATAGTCAACCAACGCTTCTGTGCTGAGATTCCCTATTTGGCTAATTAATTGCGATGTGCTGCGGCCAGTTCGGCCACTTCTTGCATGATTCGTGCAATGTCGAAGTCTTTTGGTGTGTACACAGCAGCGACCCCATGGCTGGTGAGCCACGCCCGATCTTCTTCCGGAATGATGCCGCCGACAATTACTGGGGCGTCACAGCCTTCAGCACGCAGGCGGGCAACAACATCAGGTACCAGTTTCATGTGTGAGCCAGACAAGATGGAAAGGCCCACAACATCAGGGTCTTCGTCTCGGGCGCTTGCCGCAATCTGGGCTGGAGTTAGGCGAATACCGCTGTACACAACTTCCATGCCGGCATCACGAGCGGCCACTGCAATTTGTTCTGCGCCACTTGAATGGCCATCGAGCCCCGGTTTTGCAACAAGGAAACGTGGTGGGCCACCAGGAATAGTGCGCACATAATCCGCAACTGCTGCAAGAGCATTTGTTCGACGACCAACTGCTGCAGCAACACCAGTAGGTGCGCGGAATTCACCGAAGACATCACGCAACACTTGTGACCATTCACCAGTGGTGCCACCAGCAATAGCTAATTCAATAGAAGCTTCCATGATGTTCTCGTCGGTTTCAGCAGCACTACGTAAGTGTGCGAGTGCGGCCTCAACGCGAGCGTTATCACGCGATGTACGCCATGCGTTGACGTCTGCGATCATTTCGGCTTCAACGGCTGGGTCAACAATCATGATGTTGTCTGTTCCGCCCAATGGGCTCTCAGCAGATTCAACGTACGAGTTCACGCCAACAACAGTTTGTTCGCCATTCTCAATTCGACGTGTACGAGCAGCCATTGAACGAACAAGGCGACCCTTGAGTTCATCAACTGCATTGAAAGCGCCGCCCAGTGACAAAACATCTTGCAGTTCGTCCCAGGCTTCGTTGCACAATTCTTTTGTACGGCCTTCGATAACAGTTGATCCGTCGAAAATGTCGTCGTATTCAAGAAGGTCAGATTCAAAAGCAAGAACTTGTTGCATACGAAGTGACCACTGCTGATCCCACGGACGTGGCAAACCGAGTGCTTCGTTCCATGCAGGCAACTGCACACTGCGTGCACGCGCATTCTTTGAAAGCGTTACAGCAAGCATTTCCAGCACGATTCGCTGCACGTTGTTCTCGGGCTGTGCTTCAGTAAGGCCAAGTGAGTTCACTTGTACGCCATAACGAAAACGACGTGCTTTTGCATCTTTCACTCCGTAGCGCTCGCGACCAATGCGATCCCACAGTTCGGTGAAGGCACGCATCTTGCACACTTCTTCCACAAAACGAATTCCTGCGTTCACGAAGAAAGAGATGGAACCAAATACTTGATCAAACTGTTCTTCGTCTACTTGACCACTTGCGCGTACTGCATCAAGAATGTCAATTGCGTTAGCAAGTGAATATGCAATTTCTTGTACCGGTGTAGCACCAACTTCTTGCAAGTGGTACGAGCAGACGTTCATAGGGTTCCACTTCGGTGCGTTATGTGCGCACCATGCAACCATGTCAACAATCAATCGCTTTGAAGGCGCAGGCGGGAAGATGTACGTACCGCGAGACAAGTATTCCTTTACGATGTCGTTTTGTGTGGTGCCGCGAAGCTCTGTATCGGTGACGCCTTGTTCGCGCGCATTCGCAACGTACAACGCAAGCATCCATGCTGCTGGTGCATTGATGGTCATCGACGTATTCATCTTTGCTGGCGGAATGGAATGAAGAAGTGTGCGCATGTGTCCGAGGTGCGCGACTGGCACGCCTACTTTTCCGACTTCACCGTTTGCAAGCACATGGTCTGGGTCGTACCCAGTTTGTGTGGGAAGGTCGAAGGCAATGGACAGCCCTGTCTGGCCCTTGGCCAAGTTGGTGCGGTACAACTCATTCGAAGCCGCAGCAGTGGAATGGCCGGAATAGGTTCGCATCAACCATGGGTCGTCGCGACGGGGAGTTATGGGGTCAGTCACGTCTCAAGTATGGCGATGTATTCGCCAATTCTCTACGAAAAGGCCCTATGGCTGAATGGCTTTGGCCAAAAGAGCGAGGTAATCGGCCCGAGTCACGGACATACAGCCAAGTGAGGCCAGATGGTCCGTGTTCCACTGGGTGTCGAGCAACTTCATGCCGTCCAGATTCATGAGGTCAACGAGATGCATCAGTGCCACCTTCGAAGCGTCGGTCTCACGATGAAACATTGATTCCCCAGCGAACAACCCGTTCATGCGCAGGCCATAGAGACCCCCGACAAGTTCGCCCTTCTTATTCCACACTTCAACACTGTGAGCATGACCCATTTGGTGCAGGGTCGTGTACGCATCAACGAATTCCTGGTTGATCCAGTTGCCATCAGTCCGTGCCGTTGCACATTCCTGCATCACACGCACGAATGCCGCATTGATTGTGCAAACAAAGTGTTGAGCACTGCTGCGTAATGAACGCGTGATGCGAAAACCGTCAAGTGGAATGACTCCGCGTTCAAGAGGCGACCACCAACCGAGTGTTCTGCTTTTCTTATCCACGTACATCGGAAACATTCCGTGTGCGTATGCATAGAGAACAGTGTCTGGTTCTAAGTCAGCACCAACGGCAACAACTTCGTCATACGGCCATTCAGCTTGTGGTGAGAAATACCACCGACATTCGGTAGGTGGCTGCATCAGTTGCTACAGACCTGATTAGTAGGTGTAGAAACCTTCACCGCTCTTGCGTCCCAATTTTCCTGCTGCAACAAGGCGGCGAAGTGTTGGAACTGCTGCGTAGTTCGCATCTGCGAATTCTGCGTAGAGCGCTTCAAGGATTGACAACGATGTATCAAGGCCAACAAGGTCGAGTAGCGCGAATGGACCCATTGGGAAGTTGCAGCCACCTTTCATTGCTGTATCGATGTCTTCCATTGATGCTGTGCCTGTTTCCCAAATGCGAATTGCATTGTTGAGGTATGGGAACAGCAATGCGTTCACGATGAAACCAGCGCGGTCTTTTACTTGAACGCCGCTCTTGCCGCACTTTGCAGTGAAAGCGTTTGCAGCATCCATAGTTTCATCTGATGCAGTGATCGGACGAACAACTTCAACCAATGGCATTGCAGTTGCTGGGTTGAAGAAGTGAATTCCACATACTTTGTCTGGGCGGCCAGTGGCCATTGCCATTTCAACAACAGGCAATGTGCTTGTGTTTGTTGCAAGAATTGCACTTGACTTCACAGCCTTGTCGAGTTCGATGAACAAAGCCTTCTTCACTGCAAGATCTTCAACAACTGATTCGATAACAAGATCGCAATCAGCAAGGTCTGAAATTTTGTCTGTTGCAGACAAGCGACCAAGAATTGCTGCCTTATCTTCTGCGGTGATTTTCTCGCGTGAGACTTGCTTGTCGAGTCCCTTTTCGATTGTTGTGATCATGGCTTGCGCGCTTGCAGCACTACGTGAACGCACAATGACGGTGTACCCAGCTTTTGCAGCTACTTCGGCAAGGCCTGAGCCCATGATTCCGGAGCCACAGATTCCAACTTTTGAGATATTCGTTTCAGACATGGAAAACACGGTAACAACCGCACCCCAGAAATGAGTAATTGCGGGCTACGAAGCCCAGAATCCTTATTTCTCAGTGATCACGAGGGTGTCGATTTTGACTGGCTTGCTTGGAGCACCGCCGAGGTCGCCCTCGCCGGAGTTCAATGCCAAGATCGCCTGAGCGACATCAAGACCCTTGGTGATTTTGCCGAAGGTGACATAGGTGCCTTGGCTGTTAAGAACTGAAGCCTTCTCACCAGTGACGAAGAAGAACTGTCCGCCGCCAGAGTCAACACCCGAACTGCGAGCCATAACAAGGTCGCCTGCTGAGTAACTGAACCTGCCGCCTTCGTCTTTGATTGTGTAACCAGGGCCATCGGTGTTGTTTGAACCGCCGCCTTGAATGATGTCAAGCGATGTGTCAGTGCGGAAGATGAATGAAGTGTCGTAGTAGCCGTAACGAGACAGCGTGACGAAGTTATTCACTGTTTCTGGGGTCTTTTTGGTGTCGAGTGCAACTTCAATAACGCCTTCAGAAGTATTGAAGGTGGCTGTGTATGACTTCGCAGGGTCGATACACATCGAAGGGGCTTGTTCGAAAATGGTTGCGCGAACTTCGGTGCCATCGGTCTTCGGGCACGGAGTCTTACCTGTGATCTGACGACCAGGAACCGTTTCAGTTGGCTGGGGAGTCGAGCTCGCTGATAGTTCGATTGGTGCGTCTGATGACGAGTCATTCATGACAAAGTTCGAAATCAGGAACAGCACTCCGATGATGGCCGGAATTCCAAGGCCGAGGAGAAGGCCGCGCTTACGAACCTTGTTAAGTTTCTGCTTGCGGATGCGCTCTTGGCGGGCGCGATCCCGGTTGGCCTTTTGGCGAGCTCTTTTATCTGTTCCCATGAACTTCATAGGTTAGTGGCGTACGGGTAGCCTTAAAAATGGTGGGACTAGTAGTTCAAAAATATGGAGGCACTTCGGTCGCCGATCCGGACCGTATTAAGTCCGTGGCGGACCATGTGGCCTTTACAAAGCGCCACGGCAATGACGTCGTCGTGGTGGTTTCTGCCATGGGCAAAACCACTGACAACCTGCTTTCTCTGGCCAATCAAGTCTCAGACGTGCACCCAGGCCGCGAAATGGACATGCTTCTCACCACTGGGGAGCGAATTTCCATGTCACTTTTGTGCATCGCCCTTGCTGGCATCGGCGTCGAGGCCGTCAGTTTCACTGGTTCCCAGGCCGGCATCATCACCGACACCGTTCACACCAAGGCCAAAATCTCAGAGATCAAGGGCGACAGAGTTCGTGAGGCACTTGCCGAAGGCAAGGTCGTGGTCGTTGCCGGTTTCCAAGGAGTCTCAACCGATAAAGAAATCACGACATTGGGCCGAGGCGGAAGCGACACCACTGCTGTTGCGTTAGCCGCTGCTTTGAATGCAGATGTGTGCGAGATCTACACCGATGTCACTGGCATCTTTACAGCAGACCCTCGCATTGTGCCTCAGGCACGCAAGCTTGGCCGTTTGCAATTTGAAGAGATGCTCGAGATGGCTGGTAGCGGCAGCAAAGTTCTTGCGCTGCGTTCAGTTGAATTTGCCCGCAATCACAACGTTCCGATTCATGTGCGTTCCAGTTTCACCTGGGAACACGGCACATGGGTGAGCGACGAAAAATCACAAGGAGACAGCTCAATGGAAGAGCCCATCATCTCTGGTGTCGTGCACGATGCCAGTGAATCCAAAGTCACCATTGTCGGTGTGCCAGACAAGCCGGGTATTTCTGCGGCGCTGTTTGAAAGCCTCGCTAACTCAAACATCAACGTTGACATGATCGTGCAGAACACTTCAAAAGATGGTCTCACTGACATTTCATTCACTGTGCCGAAGGCAGATATGAAAGTTGCTGAAGACATCGTGTCGCGAGTTTCATCAGAAATCGGAGCAAGTGGCGTCACACACAATTCCGAAATTGCAAAAGTGTCCTTGGTTGGTGCTGGTATGAAAACCAGCCCGGGAGTTGCTGCGAAGATGTTCCGTGTTCTTGCGGACAATGACATCAATATTCACATGATCTCCACCAGCACTATTCGTGTGTCTGTAGTTATTGCTGCAAAAGACATGGAATCTGCTGTTCGATCTCTACATACAGCTTTTGGTCTTGACTCGGGTACGGCCTATTCGGCACCATTACCCGAGCGCAAGTAGAGCGCCTGTAAGACTCGGTAGATGGTGACCGCACGTCGACAACTCATTCCTTGGCGTGCCGCTGGCACCCGTGCAGAGATGCGCCGCAATGCTGACGAAGTAGTGCGTGACACAGGCTGGGTGTTTAACAATCAAACTGGTGCAACTCTCACGCTCGAAGAATTTGTTCAAACTGGCGATGCTGAAGTTGATGTGTATCTTGATCGTCTTGGATGGAATTCATTTGCGTCGGGTGCAACCATGTTGGAAATTGGTTCTGGCATCGGACGAATGACGTCTGCGTTTTCTCGCAAGTTTGCTGTCACCGTTGCAACTGATGTTGATGCTGCTTTCTTGGAACGCTGTCGCGAAACTGTTTCACGATTTGGTCGTGTTGGCGGATTACGCACTGTGCATATTGCTGATGGAAGCTCCATCGCAGTTGATGACTCTTCCATTGACGCTGTCTTTTCGTACATCACGTTGCAGCACTGCAAAGCCAGTGACGCACTAGGTCTTACCAGTGAAGCGTTTCGCATCGTGAAGCCAGGCGGGTACGTGGCGCTGAATTACCGCACCTGGGTACCGGCTGATTTATTGCTCGTTCCAGCTGGCGGCGTGATGCGCCAGTTGTGGCGTATCCCTGTTGTTGGGCCGCGACTGTCGCAATGGCGCTGGTCAACTCGCTTTGGCTGGCAGGCCAACCGCCTTGACCCGAAAAGGGTTCTCGGCATGCTTGAAGCATCGGGCGTTGACCTTGACGATGTGGTCATTTTGCATCACCCTGGCAAGCCGCAAAAGCCCGTGACTTACCGCGGAACCACCGTGGTGCAACGCGATTTAGACGTCGCTAATAAAAGTCACTGGTGGCTGGTCGCTCGGAGCCATTAGCCTCAATTCCCATGCGTGTAGGAGTAGTCGGAGCAACAGGTCAAGTAGGAAGCGTCATGCGCACTCTTTTGGCCGAACGGAATTTTCCCATCACAGAACTGCGGTTCTTTGCCTCGTCACGATCTGCGGGTACCACATTGCCGTGGGCCGGCGGACACATCACAGTTGAAGATGCCGCTGTTGCAGATCCAACTGGTCTCGACATTGCGTTGTTCTCTTCTGGTGCAACATCCTCACGCGAATTGGCGCCGCGCTTTGCTGCAGCCGGAGTAATTGTTATTGATAACTCAAGTGCGTTCCGCATGGATCCTGAAGTACCACTCATTGTTAGCGAAGTAAACGGACACCTCGCGCACAACACACCTAAGGGAATCATTGCGAATCCGAACTGCACAACCATGGCTGCAATGCCAGTGTTGAAGCCATTGCATGATGAAGCAGGATTGCTGAAAATGATTGCTAGTACGTATCAAGCAGTAAGCGGTGCTGGTCTTGCTGGTGTTGATGAACTCGATGAACAAACTCGTGCAATGTATGACAAAGCTGCTGGTTTGACATTTGATGGCAATGCAGTCGCATCACCTGCACCAAAGAAATTTGCACGGCCTATTGCCTACAACGTGTTGCCATTTGCTGGATCACTTGTTGAAGATGGCCTCTTTGAAACAGATGAAGAAAAGAAACTGCGTTTTGAAAGCCGCAAGATTCTTGAAATCCCTGGCCTTTTGGTGTCAGGCACATGTGTGCGTGTTCCAGTGTTCACCGGACATTCCATGTCAATCAATCTTGAATTCTCTCGACCAATTACAGCCGTACGTGCAAATGAAATTTTGTCAAATTCGCAAGGAGTATCGCTTGTTGATATTCCAACACCGTTGCTAGCTGCCGGCAAAGACCCAAGTTATGTAGGCCGTGTGCGTCAAGACGAAACAGTTGCAAACAATTGCGGTCTTGCGTTGTTCTTGTCAAACGACAACTTGCGAAAAGGTGCTGCGTTGAACGCAGTACAAATTGCTGAATTACTGATTAAGTAATTCAGCTGCTGGCTCAGCAGCTTCTTCAACAGCAGCATTGACTTCGTCAACGACTACTTCAGGCACGGGAACGCCTTCTGCGTAACAACCACCGACAGCAATTGCGTTGACGGCTTTGCGCAGACGCAATGCATCAAGTGGCTTGATGATCCAACCGTTAGCTCCACTGCGTCGCGCCATGTGAACATCTGCTTCGCGATCAAGCAACATAAGGATGGGGACATTAGGCAGAGCGCCACTTGAATAGTCAAGACGAAGATCCATCGTGATTGCCATGCCGCCCATGCTGCCAACTTGCATATCAAGGATTGCGATATCCGGCGTGCGCTCGGCGACTGCAGGCGCAACAAGCCGACCATTTGTCACTACTTGAATAGTGGTGGACGAAGAACCAAGTACGGCTTGTATTTCATTGAGGACCCATTGGGCGTCTGTTGCGATCAAAATATGCACAAGATGACTTTACTGCTGAGTGGGTGGTGCTGCCAGTTGTTGCGCCAAAGCGCCAATGGAGTCCATGTCGTGAATGTCTGTTGCTAATTCCGAAGCAAATGCTGTCGAAACTGAGGGAAACGCCACGGAAGTTCGCTGGATGAAGGCCTGAATATCTGAATCTGCTCTGTCGGCATCGTCATGAAGGCCGGCGATGAGTTCATGCACGCGCGCAAGATCTCCTGATTGAGATTGCGCCATGGAGTGTTCTTCGGTGGCGGTGAGAGAGCCAAAGTGCGGCGGCATGCGATTAGCGACAATGAGTTTCAACGAGATACCAAGGCGAGAAAGTTCAGCCACAAAATGATCCGCCTCGGTTAATGCGTCGCGAGAGGGTGCAGTCACAATGACAAAAGAACTTGAAGCGCTTCGAAGTGTGGCTGCAACTACAAGTGCGCGGCGAGAGAATTCTTCTTCCATTCCATCGAATGCTCGTAGGAACGCAGCGGTGCCAGTAAGAGTGTCTCCACCGACAACAGTAGAAATTGCTTTCAACACTGGCTGCATTGCCGCATTGACTAAACGAAAGCCGCCTCGACTTGGTGCAACCATGAATTTGACAATGGGATGTTTTAGGAATCGCGCAAGTCGTTCGGGCGACTCAAGAAAATCAAGAGCATTACGCGATGGTGGAGTATCAACAATGATCACATCAAAGCGCTCGTCTTCGCACAGGTCGTATATCCGTTCTGCAGCCATGTAGTCACGTGTACCAGACAATGATCGAGACAAGCTGTGGTAGAAGGAATTGTCCATCACTTCTTTTGCGCGTTCAGGTGTTGGTGATGTGTCACGAACTAATGAATCAAAGGTCTCTTGAACATCAAGCATGGTGACCCATAATTCACCAGTTGTATCAAGGGGAACTCGTTGAATTTCGTTCCCCGTTCCTTCGCCAAGGCCAATTGCATCAGCGAGCCTGCGCGCTGGGTCAATGGTGATCACAATGGCACGCTTACCTTGTTGAGCAATTTCAAATCCGAGCGCTGCGGCAACACTTGTTTTTCCAACACCGCCTGTTCCGCATGTCACGATTACGCGGGAAGACAAGCACATATCAAGAACTGGTTGTGTACTCATGGCAGGTCTCGAATCGCTTGTTCAAGATCATCGGAGATTGCATTGATGAGAATAGTTCCATCACTGTGGTGCTGTGTCAGATGCAATTGAGATTGTTCAAGAGAATCCGTCAGTACGCCGATTGCTTCCGATTGAGCTTCAGCACGAAGTGACAAGTATTTGTAGGCCTCACGAGTTGATGGAAGCAGAATTGCTTCGTCAACACGAGGCACTTCAGGATTGCATTTGTTGACAACGATGGGGGCAAGTGCAATGTGTGCTTTTTCCATCAGTTCTTCAGCCGCTTCGCATGTCTCAGTAACGGGCGTGATGGCAGCAGTTGTCACCAACATCACCTTGCACCGTGCAGGGTCGCCGAGCATGGTGAGCACTTCGTCTGCTTGTTGGCTGATTGGTCCTGACCCGATGGCCCGCTTCAATTGCACGGGTGCACGCACTAAATCGAGGGCGTGACCAGCTGCTGGCCCGTCCACAATGATCACGCCGTTTGGTCGTTCATTCTCGAACGCCTTAATGCGCCCTAGGACCAAAAGGTCGTCGAGCCCGGGTGCCGTAGTGGCTACCAATTCCATGATTCCCGAGCGAGCCAATTGGCGGGAAATCAGCCCTAACCCTTTGGTAGCAAGGTAATCAGCTAGTGCCCTGCCAGGGCTGACGGTGATTTGTTCGAGCAGCTCATGGTGCGGCAGGCCGTTGGCTGGCTCATCCAAAGTGACCAAAAGGGTCTGCAACCCACTACGCGCCGAGAGGTGGGCAAGGGAGGCGGCAACGGTCGATTTCCCAACGCCGCCTTTACCAGCGACAATAAGGACACGCTGTGCCGTGAAAAAAGGGTGTAGTTCCATAACGAAGGAGAGACCATTGAGGGTAGGCGCAAAAAGACGAATCATGTGCGGATTGGCACTTGTTATTGCTGGGCCAGCACTCAGCTTGATGTCAGGCCAAGGAGCCAGTGCAGCTGACGACTCAGCGAAACTTGCCCCCGTTGACGTGGTTGAAGTCAGTGGGCTGATTGACAGCATCGTGGCGGACTCCATTGAGAAAGCAATTGTTCGCTCACAGAACAACGGCGCTCAGGCAGTCATTTTCCAATTGAACACTAAGGGCGCGGTCGTCGGTCGTGATCGGATGACTGAAGTTCTTACTGCAATCTCCGCTTCAAAGATTCCTGTTGCAATCTGGGTTGGCCCAAGTGGAGCGCGTGCATACGGACTACCAGCACAAATGTTGGCAGTAGCTGATGTGACTGCAATGGCACCTGGCGCACGCATTGGACGCACCGGTGCAATGTTGTCTGTAAACGGAAGTCAAGTGACGTTTGGTGCTGCAGATGAAAAATTACAAGCTGGATCTTTAGGTTTTCTTGAAGCACGTGAACAAGAAGTTCTGAAGTTTTCTACTGACGATCGTGGTGTACCAGTTTTGCGAAACATGCTGTATGCGCTCGACGGAATAACGGTTCGTTCTGTCGCACTAGACACTATGTCCGATGCGTTAGATGCAAAGGGACAAGTCACACGTGAAGCAACCACAGTTCGCTTCTTCAAGCTTGGTTTCATGCCTCGTCTGCTGCACACCGTTGCGAGTCCGCCATCAGCACTTCTATTGGTCACTATCGGGCTTGCGTTGCTGCTCTTTGAGTTCTTTACGGCCGGTATTGGAATCGCCGCCTTTGTTGGTGCTGTTTGTCTGATTCTCGGCAGCATGGGAATTGGCGCACTGTCAATGAGTGGTGTTGGCCTTGCGTTTTTGCTCGCTGCATTTGTTGCATTTGCAGTGGATGTACAGGTTGGTGTCCCGCGATTCTGGACAGGTGTCGGTCTCGTGTCGTACATCATTGGTGCGTTCACCATGTTCAGAGATGTTGACGGCATAACTATGCGACCAGGTTGGCTTTCACTGTCTGTCTGCATCATCAGCGTTGCATTGTCGTTCATTGTGGGCATGCCTTCAATGGTGCGTACTCGATTCGCAACTCCAACTATTGGTCGCGAGAATCTTCTCGGCACTGTCGGTGTTGCAGTTGGCGCAGTGAACCCGGAAGGAACAGTGTTGGTAGATGGTGCGAAATGGCATGCACGTACCAACCGCGCAACACCACTTGCAGATAATGATCAGATGCGAGTCGTTGCTATTGATGGCATCACTTTGGAAGTTGAACCACTTGAAGGCGCAGCGAAGGATTATCGCGAAGCTCGGTCAAAAAGCTAGAAGATGTTCTTACTGATTGTTTCGCTCGTCGTGGTGCTCCCACTGATTGAGTTGTACATCATTGTGCAAGTGGGCCAGCAAGTGGGTTTGCTGCCTACCGTGGCACTCCTCATTGCTATTTCGGCGGTTGGAACATCATTGGTTAAACGTGAAGGCTTGCGCGTCTACAAAGACTTCACAGCAGCTATTCAACGTGGGGAAGAACCGTCAAAACAAATTGTGCACGGGGTCTGTGTGTTGGCAGCTGGCGTATTTCTGTTTGCGCCGGGGTTTATCTCTGACGCTCTAGCCATCACACTGTTGTTGCCACCCACTCGAGCTTTGGCCACCAAGTTGGTACTGCGCAGAAGTCGTTCAAAGATCACAGTGATACGTGCAACACACTCGGGACCTATCGTGGAGACCAGGGGAACATTGGCCTCATCTTTTGATGTCATCGATGTTGACCCTCATGAGGGGGAGAACAAGCAATGAGTAACGCACCACAGTCAAGTGACGAGCCATTTGACCCGCGTACTGTGCCGGTAAAGCCTGCAGCGACCGTTCTTCTGATTCGTGATGCCGTGGCGGGCGGCATTGAAGTGTTTATGTTGCGTCGCACATTTTCCGCAGCATTCGCTAGTGGAATGTTTGTATTCCCTGGCGGAAAAGTTGACGATGTTGATGGCATCGAAGAGATTGCAGAAATCTGCGATGGGCTTACCGATGCACGTGCCAGTTCATTGTTGGGTCTTGCCAACGGCGGCCTTGCCTATTGGGTTGCTTGTATTCGTGAATGTTTTGAAGAAGCTGGTGTATTGCTAGCGCGACATGAAGATACGGGCGATGTAGTTCGATTTGATGATCCAGAAGTTGAGGCTCGCTTCAATCATGAGCGCCACAATATTCACGATGGTTCAGTAGCACTGCTTGATCTGTGCGTGGCAGAAGGTTTGCGTTTAACAACTGATGACATTCACTATGTCAGCCACTGGATTACACCAATGGGTGAGAAGCGCCGCTTCGATACTCGATTCTTTATCGCGCGTGCACCTGCTGCTCAAGTGCCACTTCATGATGATGGTGAAACGATTGAAAGTTTCTGGATCAGTCCTCAAGAAGCCATGAATCGTGCGCATGAAAAAGACTTGATGTTGATGCCACCAACAAAGGCGAACATTGAATTCTTGCTCCCGCATTCAACTACAGATGAGGTGATGGCTGCAGCTGCAAAAGTTGGGACACCACAAACCATCTTGCCGAAAATCAAGATCGACTCAGATGGTCGTGTAATCGGTATTGCTATGCCTGGAGATTCTGACTACGACGTACTGTGACCACGACATCTTCGTCGCGGGCAGAACAACCAGCCATATCTTCAACTTCTGGAGTGTCAGCAATGATGCGCGCCGCAATCGCAGTAAAGATACGTGCTGCTTCAGATGAAGAAGTAAGAACTAACGGCTCTCCGTTGTCTCCACCAGCAGCAACTGCTGGCTCAATCGGAATTTGACCAAGAAGTTCAACGCCAACTTCGTCAGCAAGAGCTTGTCCACCACCGGTACCGAACAATGCGTACGACTCGCCGTGATCACATGTGAACTCGCTCATGTTTTCAATGACACCAGCAACGCGCAAGAAACTTCTGCGTGCCATGTCAGCTGCACGAATAGCAACCTTTTGTGCAGACACCGCAGGAGTTGTAACAATCAGCAAATCTGTGCGTGGCAACATGCGGGCAAGTCCCATTTGTACGTCACCAGTTCCCGGCGGCATGTCAATCAACAAGTAATCAAGATGACCCCAGTTGACATCATTCAGAAATTGCTCAACTGCTTTCGTAAGCATGAGGCCGCGCCACATCAGCGCAGTGCCTTCGTCTTCCACCAACATTCCGGTTGACACGACTTTGAGTAATCCGTTTCCGATGACTCGTTCGTTCGGAATAATCATTGGCTTGTCATGACCAGGAACAGCAGCAGCTTCCAAACGGTCTGGCATGCCCAACATGCGGGGGATAGAGAATCCCCAAATGTCTGCATCAAGAACGCCGACAGTTTTTCCGGCTGCGGCTAGTGCAGCGGCCAAGTTCACAGTGACAGAAGATTTACCGACTCCGCCTTTACCGCTTGCAATTGCAAGGACACGCGCAGACAATGGCACGGCAGTATCGGTGGCATTTTCACGGGCGTTCCACCTGGCGCGCGACATGACATCGGTGCGCTCCTCTGGCGTCATTTCGCCCCAGTCGATCTTTACTTTGGTTACCCAGGGGTGCACCTCAAGGCGAGAACGGATGTCTTTTTGAATCTGGGCGCGCAAGGGGCAGCCTCGAATGGTGAGCTTCACGCCAATCGTGACAACACCATCAGCCATGGTGATGGCCCCGGCCATGCCTAAATCGACGATGTTGTCGCCCAATTCGGGGTCAATGACAGCACGAAGCAGGTTTTGGACCTCTTCAATGGAGGGCGCTGCAACGGCTCTCTTGCTCACATAATTAATCCTACTGGCGTATTGTTAATGCCATTCCCTGTGCCTATTATTGGGGAAGTACAGGAACCCGCTTCGAAAGGTCCACCATGATCACTCTCACAGACAATGCAGCAAGCAAAGTAGCCCAGCTTCTCGAAGCAGAGGGCGCATCAGAGATGGCACTTCGCGTTGCAGTGAAGTCCGGCGGTTGCTCAGGCTTCTCATACGACATGTACTTCGACGGCGACATTGCTACCGACGACATCACACTCACCTTTGGTGCAGTGCGGGTTGTTGTTGACCCAGCATCAGCTCCCATGCTTGAAGGCGCAAGCCTTGACTACAAAGATGGTCTGAACGAACAAGGTTTCGCAATCACAAACCCATCTGCAACACGCTCATGCGGTTGCGGTAAGTCGTTTAGCTAATTCCTGCAGCAACTAACGCGCTGCTCATTTCAGTTACGTCGAACACTGCGTCAAGCCTGTTCACCAACACACCTTTTGCATCTGTGATGTACAGCAATGGCTCGTATGTCAATTTGTACGCCCTAACTGCTGGCGCAACAGTTGTTGCAGTTTTGTCTACATAAATATCGGCATGTACAAAAACTGCAGCATCGCCAACTTTCTTCGATAGTTCAATCAGTGCATCAAGGCCAGGTGCGCATGTCCCAGTTTTGCAATATGCCGGAGTGCCAATCATGTACACCACTGGTTTTCCGCTCTTCAATGCCTCAGTCAAAGTGATGTCATGAAATGGACAAACGCCTTCAGCGCGCGTGCAGATTGGGTCAACACCACGTTTGTTATCAACTGTTGGTGTATCAAACGGAGGCAACGCATCGCCCACTAACGGACTCAACACGTTCTTGCGTTCTTCCACTTGAAACGACATCTCTGATTGAGGAGCGGCATCAAGTATCAAAAGGTAGACACCAACCTTTTCTACATCGACAATGAAGGGCCAATACGGAGTAGCCATGTTCACGTCATGTTTATTGGCGGAGACAGATGCAATAACAACGTCGCCTGTTGCTGCGTCAATTACCTTCCCAGTGAGAGTCTGGGGCAACTTCACTTTTCCGTCTGTGGCCAACACCCCAGTCGTGTCAGCGAGAGAAATAGGAAGACGAATAGAACCAGGTACCAAACCAGTAGTCGGAAATCGTTTCACAACTTGCAAAGTGCCTGAGACGCCATCGATTGTGCCCGAACTTGATGATGACCCCCCGCACGCTGCAACCAAACCGCCGAACCCCAGTGAGGCTGAAAGGGCCAGAAATCGGCGACGGCTATAAGTGGGGAAAGGGGCCATGAGACTCAATCGTACGCACTCGGTGCCTTGGCGTAAGGTTGGGGGTATGTCAGCAGCACCGCAACCCCCATACACCCCCGTTGTTCGCGCAGGCGACTGGATCATCGTGTCCGGCCAGCTCGGAATGAAAGACGGAGCAATTGTCGAAGGTGGTGTCCTTGCACAGACCAACCAAGCAATTGTGAACCTGAAAGCTCAACTTGCTTCTATGGGCGCAAGCATCAATGACATCTCAAAGACTCTCTGCTTCCTTACCGACATGGATACATTCGCAACTTTCAATGAGGCATATGCAAAAGGATTCGGCACAGCACGTCCTGCACGTAGCACCATCGGAGTTGCGTCGCTACCATTTGGCGGAGCAGTAGAAATCGAAGCATGGGCGTTTAAGCCCGAATCGAAAGGTAAGTAAGCCATGCCAGGCCCCATCATTCTTGTTGTAGTACTCCTCTCGTTTCCCATCGTTGTTGGTTTGTCAACAGCAGCACTTGCCGCTCTCATTGGTCACTTTTTGTATCGCGATGCAGAGATTCGCCATGAAGGCAGTGAACTCATCGACTCGAACTACTAGTAGTTCGCATCTCAAGGTCTACGTATGACCGCTGACCTTCTTATTCACAACGCCCGCCTCGTTGCAACGGTTGACAATGCACGTCGCGAATTACCAGGTGGATGGGTAGCCATAACAAATGGCCTCATCTCTGGTGTCGGTTCTTCAACAGACCCGGTACCTGCCGCAACTGAACGCATTGATGCATCAGGGTGTTTAGTGACACCAGGCCTCATCAATACGCATCATCACCTGTATCAAAACCTCACTCGTGCGTATCCGCCGATGACGTCGTCTCCCTTATTCGGTTGGTTGCAAACGCTGTACCCACTGTGGCGAGCGCTCGATGAAGAAGGCGCTCATGTATCAGCTTGGATTGGTCTTGCAGAACTTGCACTGTCTGGTTGCACCACCAGCACAGACCACTTGTACTTGCACCCACGTAATGGTGGTGACTTGCTGTCAGCAGAAATTGCTGCAGCAAAAGATTTAGGAATTCGTTTTCACCCAACGCGTGGCTCAATGTCGTTGTCGCAAAAAGATGGCGGGCTCCCGCCAGATGATGTGGTGCAGGAAGATGACGAGATTCTGGCGTTCTCAAAAGAAGCCGTTGAAAAACATCATGATCGTTCGTTTGGCGCGATGACCCGCATTGCTCTTGCGCCGTGCTCGCCATTCAGTGTCACGAAAGACCTCATGATTCGCTCGGCTGAACTTGCGGAATCCCTTGACGTTCGCTTGCATACGCACTTTGCAGAGAACGCCGAAGACGATGATTTCTCTATTGCCACGTTTGGTTGCAGACCCTTTGAATATTTGAAGGAAGTTGGCTGGCTAAGTGATCGCACATGGGTGGCGCATTGCGTCATGCCAAACCATGATGAGATTCAAGCACTCGGTGCCGCCGGCATCGGCGCTGCACATTGCCCAAGCAGCAACCTCATTCTTGCGTCGGGCATCTCGCCAGTTGTCGAACTGCGCAAAGCAGGAGTCCACGTGGGCCTCGGTGTCGATGGCTCTTCAAGTGCAGACTCTGCCAGTTTGTGGTTGGAAGCACGTCAAGCAATGTTGCTTGCAAAATTGAAGAACGGCGCAGATGCTGCTGATGCTCGCATGGCATTGGAAGTTGCAACCGTCGGCGGCGCTGGTTGCCTTGGACGTAATGGCGAAATTGGTCAACTACAAGTCGGCATGGTTGGCGACGTAGCAATTTGGGATCTCACAGGAATTCAATTCGCGGGCGCAATCGCTGACCCAATCGAAGCATGGCTTCGTTGTGGTCCAACTTCTGCACGAGACACAATCGTGCACGGCAAGGCTGTAGTGCGCAACAAAGAATTAGTCAGCACCAAGGTGAATGAGATGATGACTACTCATACACGCATCGCAACCAAGATGCAGCAGCTCAACAACTGATGCTTCACGCCTTTCTTTTATCTTTCGGAGTCATTTTTGTTGCGGAGCTGGGTGACAAGAGCCAATTGATGGCCCTTGCATTTGCAACACGCTATAAAACAGTTCCAGTACTTATTGCAATCACATTGGCGACTGGCATTGTGCATCTCTTCTCAGTCGCTCTTGGTGGAGCGATCGGTACCGCATTCCCAACAAAACTCATCAGCATTATTGGCGCTATCGCTTTCGTGGGTTTCGGAATTTGGACTCTCCGTGGCGACGAACTAACTGAAAAAGACAAAGAGAGCACCAAGGTCTCGTCAAAGCACATCATCATGGCTGTGGGAACCGTATTCTTCTTGGCAGAACTTGGCGACAAGACAATGCTTGCCACTGTCACTCTTGCGACTACTGAAGGTCTTGTAGGCACATGGGCTGGCTCAACTATTGGCATGGTTGTGGCCGATGGTCTCGCCATTGCAGTTGGCAAAGCACTCGGTGATCGATTGCAAGCTAAGACAGTACGCATCGCGTCATCAATTGCCTTCTTTGTCTTTGCAGCCATCATGTTCGCTGACGCACTGCGTTAACGGCCTAGCCTCAAAACACGCGGTTTAAAACTCAAGATCTGAGTTCTTAAAAAACAAACATTCTGAGTGCGAGAAGCGCACCAGCAACAAGAGCCAAAAAGATCAATGCTTCGCTGGCAGCTAAGCGTGGACGTGCAGTGGTTTTGTGCAATTCCGTACGATCGATGGATCTAATGGTAAGAACTACGGCAGTCCCAAACCTCACCTTGCTGCCTGCTACAGGCTTTTGTGCAATTACTTCACCGCCTTGTGAATCCCCTGCAGCCTCACTTGGATTTTTAATGGCTGCCGCGAGTCTGGCCTTTGACAAAGTGTCAAGTGCGGATTTTGTTGTTCGGCCTGTCACATTTGGTACGACTACGGTTAGATGTTTTCTTTCTCCTGTTTTTGACGAGTCGTCTGTTGTGGTTTGTCCTGTCCCGGTTGGATCGGCGGTGGCTGTGGTTTGGCCTTGTTCGTCAAACGCATCGTCTGTTGTGGTTTGTCCTGTCCCGGTTGGTTCAGTTGAAGTTGGTCGAGTGTGATTCTTCCAAGGGGGGGTTCCCCATGGGGAAAAATCTGTTTTAGGTATTTCTGCCTTCGCAGAGGTTGCTTCGAAATTATCAACTTCTTCAAGTGATTCGACTTGTTCAATCGACCAGGTTTGGTTTTCTCGCATCTTTAAGTAACCAATTACTCGTACAAAGCCCATAGGAATTTCCTCGTAAGTGTTCCCACTGATATAGACCGGCGATGTCGAGCCAAACCAGATAATTGAGACCTCGTTAGAGTTTTCTTGCCGCATTCGACCGATGAGGGATACTTTTCTACCAGCTAGTGAAATTCGCTTGCCCATAGCAAATGCAAACAAATGAATGGGTTCAATGTATGGCGGTTTAGGAGGTACGTCTATCGTCGGGTCGATATCTCCCGGCTCATTGGTATCCAGTCCATCGCTACCTTGAAACAAAAGTTTTGCCAAATCGGAGAATTTTCCGAAAAGGCCCTGAGTAGTTTGCGTGTGGTCATTTATGGTTACGTGTTCATTGACATATTCCACATAACCCTTGGTGAAGTCTTCCTCTACTTCTCCTTTTACTCTTTTAACCTTTGGTATGTCGTCTAATAGTTTCTTTTCGATACTGCGAAGAGCTTGGATGCGCAGTTCTCTATTCTTACTCTGGAAGGGAACAGTCTCCACGAGTTCAGCCATGGTGTGGTCGCGTCCGATGTTTCGAAAACTAAAATTTGGGTCTTCACGACTTGATCTTTTGTTGAGGCTGAAGTGAATCAAGTTATCGAGGTTTTTAAGAGTAACTATCTTTCTGCCGTCCTTCGATTTCTTCATCTTTGCATCCGTAAGCATGTCGCTTGTGATGAGAACTGCACCGAATTCATTGTGTAAGTGACACAGGGCGTAGTCACCTTTCTGGTGTTTCTTGTTCATTCTAAAAATTTTTCTAGGATGATTAATATCCGCGTCAATCAAATCGTCAAGCAAGTTACTGTCTTCACCTGGAAATGTTGGATTGACCAGATGATCAAGGAAATAGAGAATCTCCCGTTCAGGAAGGAGTTGTTCAAGTCTGTTCATAAAATTGAGAACGACTACGGCCGAGAAGTGTCGAGTGCCCGGGTCCTTGATTTGAAGTTTCGCCGCGAGTGCTTCCCCGATGGTCCCGTCGTGGTCTTCTCGAATATTCGCAAGATCCACAGCTATAAGTGACCTAGGAAATCCGAAAGGCTTTGACATGAGCACATGCTATTACTGCTCGGCTATGGTCACGTTGAGGTGATTTTATGAGTACTGTAACGCAACTAAAACAATGGGCTGACAGACATGCTGGTCCACGAGCAGATCTAGCTCGAAGAGTAGCCACGGCATTAGAAGATAAATCCACTCACGCACAATGGTCACTAATTGACATCCGACGTGAGTTCGAAACTCGTCGTGGAAACGATCCCTGGTTGCTCCGTATCCTTTCTTTCTTTTCGACCATGAGTTATTTGTGGCCTGTTTTCTTTGCGTGGCTTGAGTTAAAGGCTGTCTTTGGTGCGTATAAGAACGTCGTAGGAAACCTTGGTGAAGGGAAGTCAGTCAATTTTCTTGCCTTCTGGTCCGGAGGTCTTCCGCAGGACGGATTGAAATATGAAGGTACGCCAGTTGCAACAGTGGCGCTCGTGGTTTTGCTTCTGTTCGCAGTGATATTTATCCTGCACTTAGGCGTCTCACTATGTGAATCACGTGTCGATGTCTTAGATGCGGAGTTAGAGAATTTGATACTCGATGCAAGTTTGGAAATTGCGAAATCTCGAGCGATAACTCCCGAGGAAATGGCCAGTGCTCTAGATGTGGCCGCAGAATCATTAAAGCGCGGGCTAGAGAATCTGTCTGTGGCTATTGAAGGAACTGAAAACATAATTAAGCGTGTCTCGAACCTCACCGAATCAATTGGTGGAAGTTCGGGTCGAATTGAAGAAGCCTCCAAGGCTTTGCAACAAACGATGGAGCCGCTATCTCGTTTTGGAGAGGTAGCACAAAATGCTGGGAACACAATTAATCTTGCAACAGAAGCATTAACTGAGGCTCGTACTGGCTTCATTGGGGGTGTCGGAGAAAGTATCAAAGCACTAAGTGATTTGAATGGAGCTACTTCTCTGGCCGCAAGCACTATGGAAGCTGCAAAACTTGGAATAAGAGATGCTGCTAGTGCCACGAAAGGCGTTGCAGATGCAACAAGGGATGTGACTCAATCGGTCTCAAGGAGTTTTGAGAATGTTGTCTCATCAATATCGTCTAGTAGCGATTTAATTAGACGCGTTGTTGATGGAATTGCACATGCAAATCAGCAGTTGGTAATGATCGCCCAAGATGCTGATTCTCCCCAGATTCGTTCTTTTGTAGTTGAATTCGAGGAAACAGCCAATGTAATGGCGCAGTCGGTCGAAGTGTTAAGTAGGGCTGTTGAGCACGTGAGCGAACAACTGAGAAATTGGAACGAAGGCTCTGATGTCAACTCGTAGAAAATCTCGAAGTGGCAGCATGGCCGGCTGGCTCTTTGCTGATTTGACCTTACTTTTGTGTTTCGTGTTTTTTGATTCTTCTGTTAGTGGTATGAGTACTAAGACAAGCAGTTCATCAACGACAAGCAGTTCATCAACGACCAGCAGTTCATCAACGACCACTATTCCGAAGAGTATGACATCGGATCAGGGTGCCCGTCCTGATCCGATAGTGATCAGAGTGCGTGCAACTTTGCTCACTTCAAGTGACGAACTAGTCAGTCGTTTGACAAAATCTTTAGGAGCTCAGCCTTTGGATCAGAAATTCCTCGTGGTCATTGCACTCGGAGGCCATAAGCCAGGCGAGCAAAAGGCTGGAGATAAGTTAGCCAGACAGGTTTCAAAGAAATTGGAAAACAGTTGGGGTCAAATTCTCAAGGGTGTTACTTATTTTGAAACGGGTCATGACAGCTCGCCTGGTTCGACTGGGTACGTCCTGTTTAAACTTTTTCCAATTCAAGAGAAATTGTCCCGCTAATTCTTCCCAGGAGAATAGCCCAAAGAAATACGAAAATCGTTTGGTTCGCGTTAACCGCCTAGCCTGACCGTATGCGTTTATTTGGTGAGGTTCTTGTGACCATGTTGGTCATTCTGGATCCTCCTGGAAATGTGCCAATCTTTTTGGCAGTCACACAGCGTTTGTCAGACAAAGAACGCCATCGCGCCGCTTTTCTTGCTGTCGGTACTGCGTTCTTTGTTATTTCGCTCTTTGCAGTTGGCGGACGCACAGTTCTTGATTACCTACATGTTTCTGTTCCCGCGTTGCAAGGTGCTGGCGGGTTGCTACTACTTCTTGTTGCGTTGCAGTTGCTTTATGGCAAAGGTGGAAGCGAAGATACTTTTGAAGTAGCGGCTCCTGAACAGCGCACATCAATTGCAATGGTTCCGTTAGGTACGCCGTTACTTGCCGGCCCCGGCGCCATTGTGGCCACGATTGTGTTCTTCGGTAGAGCTGAAGGAACAGCAGAATGGTTCAGTGTTGTTGCAGCAATTGCCTGTGCACTGTCGGTCTCGCTCATAACGCTTCGGTTCAGCGGCCTCGTAAAGAAGATTTTCCGTCCCGCCGGTGTGGTGTTGCTGGCTCGAGTGGCAGGCATGTTGCTTGCCGCCATTGCTGTACAAATGATTGCTGACTCTGTGACAGCGTTTGTTCGCGCTGCGTAAAGTGAGAAGTCTTATATCGTTCATGGCCATGAATGTAGAGTTGCATCGTGTTAGTTGATTCAGCGGTCTATATCAATGGTGTGAGATGTGACGAAGTCGAACCGGGTAGCGGGTTCACGTGGGTGGGGCTTCTTGATCCCAAAGTTGATGAGATGCAGGATTATCAACAGAAGTACTCACTGCATTCACTGGCTGTAGAGGACGCAGTTCTCGGCAGACAGCGTCCCAAAATCGATGTGTACCCGCGCCATTCCTTTTTGATTCTCAAGACAGTGATGTACGACTTGACAACGTCACGAATTGTGTTAGGTGATATTGGTGTATTCATCAATGAGAAATTAATTGTCATTGTTCGGCATGGCGATGCAATTCCGATGCGTTCCATTAGGGCAGATCTAGAGAAGCATCCGGATCGACTGAAAGAAGGGACAACTGCAGTCCTTCACGAAGTACTTGACCGATTAGTCGACCAATACATTGACGTGGCATGGAACCTTCAAGAAGATGTTGAACGGCTTGAAGACATGGTGTTTGACGATGAAATACCGGCTCCATCGGCTCGTCTGTACACCGTCAAGCGGGAACTTCTTGAATTCAGAAGAGCTGTGGATCCATTAATAGAGCCACTAAATAGACTCGCATCAAGCGAGGTTCCGCACATCGACCCACAGTTTGCACCACAGTTTGCTGATGTGCGTGACCATCTGATGAAGGCCATTGATGATGTGAACACGATGAATGACTTGATGGATGCTGCGTTACACGCCAATCTTGCCCTCATTCAAGTTCAACAAAATGTTGATATGAGAAAGATTTCTGCATGGGTCGGTATCGGTGCAGTACCCACGATGGTTGCTGGAATCTATGGAATGAACTTTGAGAATCTTCCCGAACTGCAATGGAAGTACGGCTACTACGTAGTTCTTGGGGCGCTAGCCGCTGTATCGGCAGGTTTGTTTCGCCTGTTCCGAAAGAACAACTGGCTCTAAGAGCCCCAACGAGATTGGCCGAAGCGATAGCCAACGCTGCGAACAGTTTGAATGAGGTTGGCGTGTTCTTCGCCTAGCTTTGCGCGAAGTCGACGAACGTGAACGTCAACTGTGCGAGCGCCACCGTAATACTCATAGCCCCACACGCGTGAGAGAAGCATTTCACGTGTGAACACCTTGCCGGGGTTCTGTGCAAGGAATTTCAGCAGTTCATATTCCATGAATGTGAGGTCGAGAGCATGACCGTTAAACGTTGCTTGGTATGTCTCAAGGTTGAGAATCAGACCAGAGTGTTCAACAAGTTCTGGGCGTAAGCCACTTTCGGTGCTGGAAAAAAGATGCCGAAGTCGTGCTTCTAATTCGCGTGGATGAAATGGCGTGAGGCAGAAGTCGTCAAACAAGTCATCGCGCAATTCAAGATCACCAAGTTGTGTGCCAGAGACAAGCACGATTACTGAATCGACGGCATTGTCACGCTTGCGTAATGCACGAGCAAATGCCCATGCATTTTCTGGGTCTTCATCACACGTGATGATTGCGCCCATCCAGCCAGCTTGCGGTTCGCATTTGCCGGCTTCATCTGCACCAGACACTGCCTTCCAGCGGTAGCCACCTAAATCAAGGGTGCGCGCTAAATCAGGAGTGGGGTTCGCGGGGAACACAACAATCATGTCGGAAGTAGCCATAAGCGGGGTTACAACGACTTGAGGTAGCGATTGAGTTCGAACGGGGTGACTTGAGTTTTGTACTCGCGCCATTCATGACGCTTGTTGCGAAGGAACCATTCAAAGATGTGTTCACCAAGAGCTTCTTGAACTAGTTCAGAAGTTTCCATCACTTTAAGCGCGTCATTTAACGATTGGGGCAATTGACGGATGCCCAACTTGTCGAGAGCAGCATCGTCCATTTCAAATAAGTTGGCGTCGGCTTCTGGCTCTAGTTCGTATCCCTCGCGAATGCCTTTCATGCCAGCAGCAAGAATGACAGAGAAGGCAAGATATGGGTTACACGCAGGGTCGGGTGAGCGGTATTCAATGCGTGTTGCGCTGATGCTTCCACGCTTTGGAATTGGCACACGAATAAGACCACTGCGATTATTACGCGCCCAACTGATGTGAACTGGCGCTTCGAAACCAGGCACTAGGCGCTTGTAACTGTTCACTGTTTGGTTGGTGACGGCAGTAATTTCAGCAGCGTGACGCAACAGTCCAGCCATGAATGATTTTGCAACAGGGGACAAGTTATTTGGGTCGTCCTCTGAGTAGAACGCATTAGTGTCGCCAGAGAACAATGACAAATGCAAGTGCATGCCAGAACCCTGGACACCTTCAAGCGGCTTTGGCATGAACGTGGCGTGCACGTTATTCATTGCTGCAATTTCTTTCACGATCATGCGGAAGGTCATCACGCTGTCAGCCATTGAAAGTGCATCGGTATGACGTAGGTCTATTTCTTGCTGACTCGGTGCATCTTCGTGGAATGAGTACTCAACAGGAATTCCCATTGTCTCAAGCGTGCGAATTGTTTGCTTGCGTAGTGAAGATGCGACATCAGTGGTGGTGAGGTCGAAGAAACCACCTTCATCGAGTGGCACTGGCTTTTGCCCACGCACTGGTGGCTCGAAATAGAAGTACTCCATGTCAGGAGCGATAAGGAATTCATATCCCATTGCTCGCGCAGCATCAAGATTGCGGCGCAACACTTGGCGAGGGTCGCCTTCAAAAATAGAACCATCAAGATTGCGAACATCGCAGATGACGCGCGCCTCTGCTGCTTTGTTGTCAACCCATGGAAGAATTTCAAATGTGTTCGGATCTGGCACAGCAAGAACATCTGCTTCTTGAATACGGGAATACCCGTCGATAGAAGAACCATCGAAACTCATGCCGTCTTCAAGAGCGTTTTCTAGTTCAGCTGGGCTGATGGCGAAGCTCTTCAATGTGCCGAGCACATCGGTAAACCAGAGGCGTACAAGGCGCACTCCGCGCTCTTCGACGGTGCGCAATACGTAGTCGCGGTGTTGGTCCATCATGTCGCTCATATCTTCAGTCTGCCGTGAGGCGGGTCATAGGGCTACTTGAAATGAAAAACGGGGGGCACAAGGCCCCCCGTTTCCCGTAATTATTGGTTGTGGCTTAGCCGCAAACGGTCTCAAGGATGAGACGTGTGACCGTGTACGGGTCAATGTTTGCGTTCGGGCGACGGTCTTCTGCGTAACCCTTTTGGTCGCGAGCAACCTGCCAGGGGATACGAACTGATGCACCACGGTTTGAGACTCCGTATGAGTACTTGTTCCATGGAGCAGTTTCGTGCTTACCGGTAAGGCGGCTCTGAATGTCGTCACCGTAGTTCTCGACATGTTCCATAACGCGGGTACCAAGCTTCTCGCATGCTTCGATGATGGCTGGGTAGCCCTCACGCATTGCTTTGGTTGAGAAGTTTGTGTGTGCGCCTGCGCCGTTCCAGTCACCCTTCATCGGCTTTGCATCGAATGAGATGACCACCTCGTAATCTTCTGCGATGCGGTGGAGCAACCAACGTGCAACATGCATGTGGTCTGACACTGTGAGTCCGTCTGCTGCACCAATTTGGAATTCCCATTGGCCTGGCATTACTTCAGCGTTTGTTCCTGCGATGAGAAGACCTGCATCGATGCATGCCTGTGTGTGCTCTTCGATGATCTCGCGACCAACAACGCGGCCATAGCCTACGCCGCAGTAATACGGTCCCTGGGGCTTCGGGAAACCACCAACGGGGAAACCGTATGGTGAACCATCAAGGCGAAGCATTGTGTATTCCTGCTCGATGCCGTACCACATTTCTTGGTCTGCATATTTTGCTTGTACAGCTGCAAGAGGCGCGCGTGTGTTTGATGGATGCGGTGATCCGTCTTTTGCCATCAATACGTCACACATGACGAGTACGTTCTTGCCGCCACGAATTGGGTCTGGGCACTGAAAGACAGGGCGCAATACGCAGTCAGACGATTCGCCTTGTGCTTGTTCTGTGGAAGAACCGTCAAAGCCCCATTCATCCATCGGCATGTCGGCGATAGCGCCGGCGAAGTCGGGAATGATTTTGGTCTTTGAACGGAGCAATGGTGTTGGTGACGTTCCGTCGATCCAGATGTATTCAGCCTGAATGGGCACAGTGGTGTCCTTTTACTAACAAGGGACAAGTCCCTCTTTTTTACTGACTACAGGATGTCACGAAGCCGTTTCTTTCCCATTGCCCAAATGTGAACGCTGTGTAAAACGGGGGAGCTAGCACCCTCTGAGTAAGGGAAACCTTATGTGTATGGGGTTTTGAGGGGTCGCTGGTTAGCCTGACCTCGTGACATCCGCCGGATCTTTCGCTACACCCAAGGGCCTAACGGTCGGTTTGTCCCAATTGAATCCACTTGTGGGCGACCTAGCGGGCAACGAAGGCAAGATTTTGGCCGATTATGCCAAGGCCGAAGCAGCTGGTTGTGATGTCGTGGTGTATCCCGAATTGACTATCACGGGGTACCCACCAGAGGACTTGCTGCTAAAAAAGGCATTCGTACGCGACAACGAATTGGCTGTCGAGCGCATTGCCAAAGCGACGAAGGGGTGTGCAGCTCTGATTGGTTTCGTAAAAGCAGAAGACAATCAACTATTCAACGCAGTTGCATTGTGTCGCAACGGCAGTGTTCAAAGCGTGTACCTGAAGCAGCTTCTTCCGAACTATGCAGTGTTCGATGAAGATAGATACTTCACACCAGGACCCGCTTTGAACGATGGCATTGCTTCCGGATTATTCCCCGTTGATGACGTAACAGTTGGCGTCACAATTTGCGAAGACATTTGGTACGCAGATGGTCCTGTTGCAGCGCAAGCGGCAGCCGGTGCACGAATCATGTTGAACTTGAATGCGTCGCCATTTCACGAGGGCAAGAACGTGCAACGTGAACAAATGTTGTCAGAGCGTGCGAAGGAAACAAACAGTGCCATTGTGTACGTAAACCAAGTTGGTGCGCAAGATGAACTTGTATTCGATGGGTCAAGCGTTGTTGTTGACTGCAATGGTGTTATTGCATGCCGCATGAAATCATTCGAGTCTGATTTTTCTGTCGTCAACATTGCTGGCGACGGAACAGTGGCGGCCACACACGTTGAACCGTTTGCTTCAGATCTTGACCGCGTGTATGACGCTCTCGTTGTTGGCACGCGCGACTATGTACACAAGAACGGGTTCACCGATGTTGTTATTGGACTCTCTGGTGGAATTGACTCTTCAATAGTTGCTGCCATTGCAGTCGATGCACTTGGGGCTGATCATGTTCATGGTGTTGCTATGCCGTCACGGTATTCAAGTCAAGGTTCATTAGATGATGCTGAAAAACTTGCTACCGCCTTGGGCGTCGATCATCGCGTTGTTTCTATTGAGCCAGCTTTCGGTGCGTACCTAGAAATGCTTCAGCCTTCGTTTACTGGCCGTGACCCTGATCTCACAGAAGAGAACTTGCAGAGTCGTGTCCGTGGAATGACTTTGATGGCGCTCAGTAACAAATTCGGGTGGATGGTTCTCACCACCGGCAACAAGAGTGAGATGGCAGTTGGCTATTTCACTATCTACGGTGACTCTGCTGGTGGATACGCGGCTATCAAAGACGTGTTCAAAACACAAGTGTTTGCCCTGTGCCGACGTATCAATGAACGCGCGGGTCGCGAGATTATTCCTGAAACCGTGATTACGAAGCCACCAAGTGCTGAATTACGACCTGATCAACGTGATGATCAGAGCCTGCCCGCATATGAAGACCTTGACCCGATCTTGCGTCATTACATCGACAACGATTTGACTGTTCCAGAGATTCAGAAACTCGGATTCGATGCTGCAGTTGTTGCTCGCATTGCACGTTTAGTTGACATCAACGAATACAAACGTCGCCAGTGTGCGCCTGGTGTTCGTATTTCAGAAAAAGCATTCGGTAAAGACAGACGAATGCCAATCACAAACGGTTATCGAACCGACCGCGCATAAAGACTGATCAGCATCACAGTGATTGCAGATAATACAACAGCTGCAAGTGCCGGGCCCACGGGGCCAACTGAGTCATATAGCGAAGTAGCAACAGTGCTGAATATGGCACGACCACATGTGCCGGCACCAACCGTGAGACCAAGACCGATTCCACCACTGTTCGGAACAATATTGGCAGCCAATGGCAACATGCTGACTAGTGAAAATTCAAACCCCATGATGAACAACACCAACATGGGAACTGCGATAAAGGAAACATGTGGTGCTGCAGCCATTGCAACTGTTGCAACCACCATCAGAACAGCTCCACGGCGAACGCTGATTTCCTTGCCCCACGTATCAGTGACGCGGGAACTGCCAATACTGGAAACAAGTTCAAAAAGGCCGAGCACGATGACAACACCGATGAGTGCAGCGCTTGAGAAACCAAATTCATCTTCAAACCACGGACCAAACGTGATGCCAAGACATTGGCTTGCACCCATCAGTAAAAATGACGAACCAAATACGAAGTAGGCATTACGTGGAATCGAGCCTCGTAATTCAGTACGCACCGGCGCATGTGCTTCATCACGTGGAAGTGCACTAGCAATCAGTGCGCCCGTAATAGCCATTCCGATTGCACCAACGATGAATCCGGCGCGCCAGGAGATAAGAGCCGTTGCAATACCCATGATTGCAACACCAATAAACAAAGACAACGCCCACGAGGTCTCGATGATTCCGACAATGCGTCCACGTCGTTCGTACTCGACGTGATCATTTACCCAGACAATGAGTGCAGTATCGAACAGCACCTTTGCCCCACTTAGGAGGAACATTGAAATTGCAAACTGCGCAATCGTGGTGGAAGTAGCTGCGCCAATTACTCCGAGCGTGAGTGCGACCATTCCAATTGTCATTGATGTAACTCGGTTACCACGATCAACAATGCGCCCGAGGATGGGAGACCCAAGCCCAGCGAATTCGCCGATCATTAGTGCGACGCCCATTTGTGCCACGCTGACATCTAGCCCACGGGCGATAACTGCAATGAACGGTGGAGCAAATCTATAACAGGCATTCGACACCAAGCGACCCCACACAAGGCGGTCAAGATTCTTGCGAACAGGTGCTGCGTATGAGTTATCGACGAAACGAGAGAACATTGAGTTAGAGCTCTTCGCCGATGGCGCCGTGCTCGAGCAAATCGACAACGTCACCAATCTCGATTGGGCTCGGTGATCCTGGGCGCACGATGAACTGGCATCCGCCCAAGTTGTAAATACGTGAATCAACTTTTCTATGAGTTCTGCGCATCACGCGGATAACTCCTGCATGGGCAACTACCAATACTTCGCCGCCAGCAAATTGTGTTGCGATGTCTACTAATGAATCAGTAACGCGCGCAACAATTGATTCGTCTGATTCAAAACCAGGTGGACGTTGATGCGATTCCAAATAGCCAGGCCAGTCGCGTTCGATTTGGCTTGGGGTGAGTCCTTGCCATTCGCCCACATGAGTTTCACGTAAACGAACATCGGGTTCCATTAAGCCTGCACCGAGACTGTTGGCGATGATTGTGGCTGTGGTGCGAGCGCGCAACAAGTCGCTTGAGACAATTGCATCAAACATGCCCAGCTTTTGTGCTGCAGCTCGAGCCTGGTCGACACCAAGGTCGGTTAGTTCGATATCTGCTTGACCCTGCCAACGACCTTGAGCATTCCATTCGCTCTGGCCATGGCGCAGCATCAGGATTCGGGTAGCGGGGAGCACTCCACGATGATACTTGGGTATGAAGCGTTACTCGCCTGATGTAATACAGGCAAGGATTTCAAGAAAGAACTGATCAGCCATTGCGACCATTTCTTCATCGGTTCGATCTTGCACAGGGTGGGTGGTGTAGACCCGCTTCATACTTGGCAAGCCGAGAGACACAGATTGCGCAGTGCCGGCACTGACGAATTCCTCAGTTGCAACAAAGACACCTGGTATGCCTCGAAGTTCTAGATCTGAAATGTCATGCACACTGCATGACGTGCAACTGCCTCAATCGGCTAGTGCTTCTATGACCAAGTTGCACTGTGTGGCAATTTCTTGCCGCAAGTCAACTGGTGCAGGTTTGGTAAACGTTGGCTTTGAGTATCGCAATACTTTTGCGCCGCGTTCAGTAAGAAGTTCTTCAATGCGGTTAAGAAACAGATTTCCGCGCGGCTTCGAAATGTCAAGAAGGCCAATAGTGAGGCCCTTGATGCTGGCGGGGCGTGCAAGCAGTTGGCGCGTTGCGGGCTTCGACTCATTTGTCGGATCAAGGATGGTGATGCCAGAAGCCATAGGTATCAGTATGTCACGAGCCAACGACTCGGGTCACAGGGTCTGAACCAATTGCGCCATTGGCCCAGCCAGCAACGATGGAAGAGAACAGTCCAGCACCGCCGCCGGCATAGGTGAGCAAAATGCCGCCGGGGCGGAACTTTGGCAATGTGGCATCGCGCAGGTGCGGTGGAACACCTTCTGCCATCTCACGTGCGCCACGCACCAAGTCAGCGCCTGGAGTCATCGAACGTTCGGTGAGTTCAGCAATGAGTTTCTCGCGAGACCATCCGGCTTCGGCGTACACGCGACCATGGTCTGGGCTAATTGTGAGAATCGCATCAAAGCCGATGACCAGTTTCGGGTGATGCACAGTTTGCAAACATGCGACCAATGAATTGGTGAGCTCTTCTGGTGTGCGTGCTAACTGATCAACCACACAGCGAGGTCCTTCACCTGCGAACACTGTTACCGCGTTCTGTCCAAGTGGAATGCCACGTTCTGTTGCAAGTGATGTGAACGGTGACCCAACTTCGTCTTCAGCAAAGCAGAAAGAAATCTTTCCGGGGTTGCCATGCGTCGCCCGATCAACTTCACCAGGACGACCACCGCCAACATTTCGAATAGTGAGTTGTACCGCACGGCCGATGGTGTTGTTTGCCCTGTTGCCTTGACCAAATGCGTTGATGCCGGAGTTCATGCCAATCGCACGAGTGCCGGGACCATTACAAATAATCACTGGGCCAACGGGCATCGTTGTTGCCAATACTCCGTGCATATTGAATTGGTCGTTGCACACTGCTTCTAGTGCCGCGATAACCCACGGCATGTATTCAGGAAGACAACCGGCCATTACTGCGTTGATTGCAATTTTCTCAACAGTGAGCTCCACCAAGTCGGGCGGTGCAATTGCAACCACGTCTTGTGGGTGACGAGTGGTTCCTGTCAGCATCCGCAATACGCGTTCACGTGTTGGCGGGATTACAGGAAAGCCGTCTGTCCATCCGCGTGCATACATTGCTTCGAATTCATCTTCAGCGTCTGAGAATTCAACAGTGCGGGCAATGACAGGAGAGTCCGTGAACTTCGCACGCAACTTGTCGACAATGTCTGGGTCAACACTCATCGAGCCGCAACCAGGCCGCATGGCAGGAAGATCATGACCGAGTTCTGGAATTTCAGTGATGCGCTGCCAGTCAGATGCCAACCAACCAAATGTGCGGTCAACTTCTTTTCCGTTCACAACTTTGATCAGTGTGGGAACAGTGTCGATGTTGTTGTGCCAGGAGACTGCCAAATCGGAATCATGAATCGCAGACACGGATTCTGGGAATGTCGGATCATCTTGTGTGTAGATCGTGAGGGGTGTCTTGTGGCCAGCGATGTCTTTTAAGACTGGCTCGACCATTTGGCACGTGGCGCACTCGCGTTTCACAATGACTACAAATCCATCAGGAAGTACCGGCGCAACAGAAGTCATGGCCGAACGCTACTCTGACAGCGGAGGCGTTTGAGTACCTGGTGGGCTTCGCTGTCTTCAAAACAGACGGAACGGGCGAACCCCGTTCGGCGGGTTCGATTCCCGTCCGCCTCCGCCATCACCAGGCTGAACCAGCGATGCGCAAGTCACCCTGGCGTTTTGTGAGCCCCACTTTGTCGAGGCAATTGCCAAGAGGCAGAGCGTGTTTACGAGTGATGCCGAGGGCGTCTCGAAGGTTGGCCATTGTGAACCCCTCTGGATATTGAGTCCACAGTTGTTCCAACGTGGGGCGCAATGACGAAAGAGTCTCTGCATGAAATGCAATGTTGTCGTGCTCGAACAAGACCTTCTTTTGTACCAATTGACGAATGATGTTTCGATCAAGCTTGTCGGCGTCGGGAGTTGTTACACCTGCCTCAAGGAACAGTGAAACATAGGGATGGCTGAGTAACGGGTCTGATTGGCCTCGTATGGCAATTCCGTTATTGATCTGAACTCCGTCAATTGTTGACAGCACATCACGTTCATATGCAGCAAGTAGTGAAATATCAATTGATTGCGATGTCGTTAACTCCTGTTCAAGTGCAGCCTTAGTAGAGCGCAAGGTTTCCGGGCTGGCAACCCACGGACCAACAATTGGTGCAATGTCTTGTCCTGTGAGTTGACGAGCTTCATCAACTGTTAGCCATCCTCTGTTGTTCAAGATCTGTTCGGCACTGCCATCAGGTGCTGCATCTTTGACACGTCCACGTGGGTCAACATCGAGAATTACACCACCACCAACGGTGGCACCGATGCCAGTATCACGTAAAAGAAATCTGTCACCTGGAACTAGCGGTAATGAATTTTCAAATCGAATACGCACGAGACCAGATTGACCCGGATCAATGTTGTCGGTTTGCAAGATACGAACTGTTGCTGATTGCGAACGCGAACCGACATGCAATGTGAAACTTCCGCGATGTGTGAGCGCATGCTGCAGAGCAGGCAACACATTGATGCGTGCGTCGAACGCATCGCTCATGTGCCAGTCGTTCTCACGAACAAGAGCATCTCCGCGTTGTAGCTCATTCGCATCTATTCCTGAAAGATTGATGGCACACCGCGAGCCCGACTGTGCAACAGAAACAACAGAACCATGAGTTTGAATTTCCCTAATGCGCACTGCAGTTCCTGTGCGCGCGACAATCAGCGAACTAGCAGCTTCTAAGTTCCCGCCTTCAAGTGTTCCGGTTACAACAGTGCCGGAACCTTTCATAGAGAAAACACGATCAATGAACAGTCGTGGGCGAGTGTTATTGCTGTTCGTCACTTGAGCAGCAACGAGGTTCTCAATCCGTTCAATCAGTTCAGAAACGCCAGTGTTATTAATAACAGAAGTGATCACTGTGTCATGCCATGTCACTGAACTTGTTGAAAGACGAGCGGCAATCTCTTCTTGGCGCTGTTCAAGAATCTCGGCATCTACTTTGTCGCTTTTTGTGAGAACCACAATTCCTGAAGAGATACCGAGCACTTCAATGATTCCGAGATGCTCCTCTGTCTGGGGCTTCCATCCTTCGTTGGCATCAATAATCAACATCACGATGTCCACTCCACTGACGCCAGAGATCATGGTGCGAATGAAATCAGCATGCCCAGGCACGTCAACAAAACTCAACACGGTTCCATTGCCTGTCGTGCAATGAGCAAAACCAAGATCAATGGTCATTGCGCGGCGTTGTTCTTCTGCCAAACGGTCAGGGTCGGTACCGGTGATTGCGCGAATCAGCGATGACTTGCCGTGGTCAACATGGCCAGCTGTTGCGATAACCGTCATGGTTTACCGAAGTGATGCGAGCGCAGCAACAACGATGTGGTCATCTGCAGGAGAAACACTGCGCATATCAAGGTATGTCACCTTGTCGAATGTGCGAGCAATGACAGGAATGCTGTGGTGTCGCAGTGCGTCACGATGATCACCATTGAGTGAAATACCAAACGATGCAATCGTTGAACCAGGAGCAGAACCAGCACCTACTAAGGAATCCAACTGCACAACAGAGCCGATGCCGGATTCAGAAACAACTGCTGACGCCCGTGCTTCAAGGTTCGCCTGAGACATTGAAACCATCTTCCAAAACGGAATATCTGTGCACGCTGTTCGAGAACTGTAGGAAAGCAACACTGATTGCAACAAGGTTAAGGTGTGGCCTCCCGGGCGCAGTGCGCGCATCAGTGGGTGAGATGCGCATGCATCAATTAGGTCAGCGCGGCCCGCAATGATTCCGCACTGTGGTCCGCCAAGAAGTTTGTCTCCGCTAAATGTGACAAGGTCGGCTCCATCAGCAAGTGCTTGGCGTGCTGCAGGTTCTCCGGTTATCCACGAAGGTACCTGCTCTGTGAAGCCGTGAAGCCATGGGGCAGTGTTGTCCAGTAAGCCAGAACCAATATCGGCGACTACAGGAACTTCAAGAGTTGCAAGCTGAGCAATTGATGTGTCTTCAGTGAAACCCTCAATTGCAAAGTTCGATGGGTGCACTTTCATTACCAATGCAATGTCATTGCGGCGCGAGTCAATTGCGCGTGCATAGTCACGAAGTCGAGTTCGGTTTGTTGTTCCAACATCCACAAGCCGTGC
>CAMDLK010000012.1 GCA_945901725.1 Bifidobacterium breve
AGCAATCGACCAATCAGCGTGCTCTTACCGTCGTCAACAGAGCCAATAGTGGCAATACGAACCTGCGTATTTGATGCAGTAGAAACAGCACCCATTAGAAGTACCCCTCACGCTTACGGTCTTCCATAGCCGATTCGCTGAAGTTGTCATCAGCCCTGGTTGCGCCGCGTTCAGTGATGCGAGCTGTTGAGACCTCTGCAAGCACATCTTCATACGTGGTGGCAGTCGAACGAACTGCACCTGTGCAGCTCATGTCGCCCACCGTGCGATACCGAACGATTTCTTTGCGGGGAACTTCGCCATCTTCAGGAACAACCGGACCACCGACAGACAGCAACATGCCGTCGCGCTCAATGACCGTGCGTTCGTGTGAGAAGTAGATCGTGGGCAATGGAATTTCTTCACGAGCGATGTATTCCCAGATATCTAGTTCAGTCCAGTTGGAGATTGGGAACGCACGAAGGTGTTCACCCTTCACAATGCGCGGGTTCAAGATATTCCAGGGCTCTGGGCGTTGCATACGAGGCTCCCAGCCGCCCTTTTTGTCGCGGAAGCTAAGGATGCGCTCCTTTGCACGTGCTTTGTCTTCATCGCGGCGTCCGCCACCAAAAGCAGCATCAAACTTATGAGTGCGAATTGCCGTGAGCAGAGTGACTGCTTGTTGACGATTACGACTACCGGTCGGGCCCGGATCCGGAATGTCTCCCCTATCAATGCTTTCTTGCACTGATGCGACTACTAATTCCAAACCGTACTTTCGCACGAATTCATCTCTGTATTCAATGACTTCTGGAAAGTTATGGCCAGTATCAACTTGCATGACAGGAAATGGCAAGCGTGCCGGTGCAAATGCCTTAATGGCAAGCCACAACAACACTGCAGAATCTTTTCCGCCGGAGAACAACAGCACCGGCGACTCGCAGCCTGACACCACTTCTCTGATGATGGTGATTGCTTCTGACTCAAGACGATCCAAATGTGACCGGCTTGCAAGAATTTCTAATTCGTTCTGTGATGTCAATGCACTCATGTGCGTCTCCTAGTTGTTCTTCGATTTCTAGATGTGCAATCCGCACTCGGTTTTTGCTTGTCCGGCCCAACGGCCTGCACGTTTGTCTTCGCCTTCAGCAACTGGCTTTGTACATGGCCAACAACCAATACTCGGATAGCCGCGATCTTTCAAGGGATTACGTGGAAGCTCGTGGAGAAACTCGTACGTTTCCATTTCTTCATCGCTGTACAGCGCGAGTGGGTTGATCTTCAAAACATTGCGCGCTGAATCAAGCGACACGACAGGAGTCTCTGCGCGAGTTGGTCCATCAATTCGGCGAACACCTGTCACCCATCCAGTTTTTTCTGATAACACAGCGTTCAGCGGCTGCACTTTGCGAACGTTGCAGCAAGCTTCTGTGTCGCGCTGCCACAAATTGTCTGGCGTTACGTGAAGAGGGTGAACAATACGAAGGTTGGCATCAAAATTCTTGCGCAACTCTTCTGCAAGCCATTGTGTCTCTGCAAACAAGTACTGAGTATCAATCATCACGATTTCAATTCCAGGAACCGCAGTCGCTGCAACATGAGCTAGAACCACATCTTCGAAGCTGCAGGTGACGGTGATGTCGCTTCCCACCTGGTCAGCAGCCCATCGCACGATTTCAACCGGCGTAGCGTGCTCTAGTTCGCGGGCAGCAACGGCTATCTCGTCTGCATGAAGGGCGACGGACGCTTTGGTCCATGTGGTGGTTGGCATCCGACCAATCTACAGTTATTCCCGACTAAATCAGTCATATTTATCAGGAATAGAAAACCCTTGCTGGGTATGGAAAAGGCCACCCCGAAGGGCAGCCCAATCCGAAAGTTCAGGGTATTTAGCTGGCCGTCAACTGGCGGCGGCGACGACGCATTTGGGTTGGCAACAGGAAGCCAAAACCGATTGCCAAAGTGATCGGAATGGCAATCAAGACTCGAGTGAGTGTTGACGTCTTGGAGATGTTCCCAACCAGGATTCCGAGCGTGAAAGTAGTTGGCTTTCCGTTTGCCAACCTGGCGGTGATTACCACTCTGTGAGATCCAGATTTTACGCCGGTTGGTATCGAGAATTTGCCATCGATTTTTCCATCAGGGCCGACAACAATCGTGCCCAGGTTTCTTGGAGTAGAAAACAGCCATACTTCGACTGTTGATCCGGGTTTGAATCCGCCGACGCTGACCTTTATGACATCACCCACAGCTAAATGCAGATTGCCATCACTATCAAGTGGCAACCTGTTGCCAGCATCATCAACACCGGACAAAGTTGCATTCAATGATCCCGCGTTGATGACCATCTGGTTTGCTTGTCGAGTTACCACTGCATCAGTGGCAACACCATCAACCTGCACTGCCGTCTGTCCGGCTGAAACTTTGCCAGCAGATGGTGGACCCATAGTCGTGGTTGTCGTAGGGGCTGGCACCGTCGTAGTTGTGGCTCGCGCTTCGGCGCGTGTTGTGGCAATAGTCGTCGTTGTTGTTTTCGTTGCAGCAACTGATGCACCTGCGACAGCAATGCTGGTTGTAGTTGTCGGAGCAATCGTTGCAACAGATACCTGGCCTTGAGCAACTGTCGTCACAGGGGCCTGAATCACAATTGATAATGCTGGTGCAGCAGTTGTCGTAGTGGGAGCCACCGGAGTTACTGCATTAGACGACACAGATGATGAAGATGTACCGCCAGCGTTCGATGCAGTTGCCTTAAATGTGTACGACGTGCCGTACGTTAAGCCAGTCACTGTGCAATCACCAGATGAACCAACAACTGTGCATGTGAGAGAACCAGGAGTAGAAGTCACTCGGTACGAAGTAGGTGTACCGCCAGAACCTGCAGCAACAGTTACAACAGCAGACGCATCGCTAATTTCAGCAGTCGGGGCGGGCGGCGTTCCCGGTACAGCAGGTTGCGGCGTCACAGAATCAGATGCAGCAGAAGCCGCAGAGGTACCGCCACCGTTTGTCGCCGTTGCCTTGAATGTGTACGACGTTCCGTTAGTCAAACCAGTAACAGTGCAACTACCAGAAGCGCCAGTAACCGTGCACGTAAAAGACCCGGGAGTGGAAGTCACTCGATACGACGCAGGGGTACCACCTGTACCTGCGGCAACAGTTACAACAGCAGAAGAAACTCCAGCATCGGCAGTTGGAGTACGCGGTGTACCCGGAACGATCGGTTGCGGAGTGACTGCATTTGATGCAACTGAGGCAGCCGATGTGCCGCCACCATTCGTTGCGGTCGCTTTAAACGTGTACGACGTACCGTTCGTTAAACCAGACACCGTGCAGTTGCCAGACGAACCAGTCACCGTGCAGGTAGCTGAACCCGGAGTCGAGGTAACTGTGTAGGAAGCAGGTGTGCCACCTGAACCTGCTGCAACAGTTACAACAGCGGACGCAACGCCAGCAACAGCAGTCGGCGCAGGCGGTGTCCCCGGAACTGCAGGTTGTGGGGTTACGGCATTCGACGCAGCAGACGCAGCAGAGGTACCGCCACCATTTGTCGCCGTTGCCTTAAACGTGTACGACGTTCCATTTGTTAAACCAGCAACAGTGCAGCTGCCAGACGAACCAGTCACAGTGCAGGTAGCTGAACCTGGAGTCGAGGTAATTGTGTAGGAAGTGGGCGTACCACCAGAGCCGGCGGCAACAGCTACAACAGCGGAAGCGATATCAGCAACAGCTGTCGGCGTGGGCGGTGTCCCCGGAACCGCCGGAGCTGGACCACCATCAGTGAGACAAAACGAACCCCAGGGAGATCCAGTAGAGACATTCGTACAACTGTCAGTTCCGGGACCACCATAAAAATACGACGCTTCCTCAACACTGTTGGCAACGTCATTACCTTCACCACCGTAAAAAGTGGAGTACCACATAGTGCCCGTCATGGAATCGTTACCAGCGCCACCGATGAAGAAATCTCGACTGCCGTTGTATGAATCAAGATAATCTCGCGAGTTGTTCAGACCGTTGCCACAATACAAATCTGGACTATTTCCGCGGTGGTAACCGAACGCACCCGATCCAGTAGCGAGTTGAACGGTCCACGTTCCATTCGTAACGCTTGTTTCAAAATCAGCTTCTGACGAATACCCGACTAGGGAGAGAATGAAGGCCTTGTCGAAAAGTGGATCATTGACGTTGGTGACACATTGTTCGAGCCATGACGGTGCTGCATTAGCCCTGCTCGTCGGCACTAACCCTGAAATAAGTATCAGAGCCAATGTGGCGACCCACGCAAGAACTGATTTCTTCATTTCAGACTCGCTCGATTGTCGGAAATCATTCCCTTATCTTACATGTACGAGATGCACAACATATTGTGAATTCGTGGTGAATAGAAAAGGCCGCCCCGAAGGGCGGCCCAATCCGTAAACATGTGGTCTATTAACTGAAGCGCACAAGACCTTGGTCGATAACTACGCGGTCACCAACAGAGGTTGTGAACACTGCTTCACCCTTTGCTGTTTCCCACATCTTGATGGTGAGTGCTTCGCCAGGAAATACTGGAGATGCGAATCGACCTTCAATGTGCTTGAAGCGATTTGCATCGCCACCACATAGTGCATTCAACAAACCGCGACCGGTGAATCCGTATGTGCAAAGACCATGCAAGATGGGCTTTGGAAACACGCCTGCTGCAACAGCAGGATGATTCGGATCTGAGTGCAATGGGTTGCGGTCACCGTTCAAGCGATACAACAATGCTTGGTCAAGTGACGTCTGAAATGTGATTTCGTGGTCAGGAGCTTTTGCTGGTGGTTCGTTTTGTGCACCACTTGGTCCACGTTCTCCACCAAAGCCACCTGCATCACGAATGAACACAGATGAACGAGTTGAGTACAACGGCTTGCCATCAGCATCTGTTGCTTCTGCCTCAGTAACAATGACTGCAGCTTTTACCTTGTCGTACATTGCAACAAGCTTGCTTTGTACCGTTGCTGTTCCTTCAACAGGAAGCGGCTGGTGCAAAGTGATTGATTGCGATGCGTGAACAAGATTGGCGAAGTTGAATTCACCAACATTGCGCATTGGGTTTGATGCGGCAGTTGCCTGACCAGATCCCAATACAACAGGCATTGTTGGAAGTGCTTTTTGAACAACTCCGGTTGAGTTCTCAGTGACGTATTCCAATTGATCTGAACTGACATTGAGGCTCACTGCATACAGCAATGAATCCTTTGATGTCCATGAGATTTTGTACGGTTCGCCGACTGATCCGACTGCTTCTGGGTTAAGTGCCATTGTGTGTCCTTCTTATTTCTTTATCGAGCGCTCTGTGGCCATGAACCATCACGACCGTCCATGCCCGCATTCGGGCGAGCGTTCTTCAACAACTCAGCAACGATTGGCCCAAGTGTGGTTGGGTCTTCAACTGGTGCATGACTTGGTCCACGATGCCAACCTTCAGCGATTGCGAGCGTCTGACCACTTGCTTCGAAGATGCGACCGGTAACGCCAGCAGCTTCGTCAGAAGCAAGCCAGGTAACGATTGGTGCGATCCAACGTGGTGAACGCATTTCGCGCTCTTCATCGGTCTCTGGTGCATTGCCAAGACCTTCTGTCATACGAGTAAGTGCAACTGGTGCCACTGCGTTCACAGTGACGTTGAAGCGTGCAAGCTCGAGTGCAGCAATGATGGTGAATGAAGCAATACCAGCTTTTGCTGCGCCGTAGTTAGTTTGTCCGAGGTTTCCGTAGATACCAGACACAGAAGTTGTGTTGATGATGCGGCCTGATGTTGGCTTGCCGGCTTTTGCCTGCTCGCGCCAGTACGCAGCTGCCCAACGTGATGGGCCAAAGGTTCCCTTGAGGTGAACCTTGATGACGGCGTCCCACTCTTCTTCAGTCATGTTGGTGAGCATGCGGTCGCGCAAGATACCAGCGTTGTTTACAACGATGTTGAGGTCACCGAATGATTCAACTGCTGTGTTGATGAGGCGCTGTGAGCCTTCCCATGAAGAAATGTCATCACCGTTAGAAACAGCTTCGCCGCCCATGGCCTTGATTTCTGCAACAACTTGATCTGCAGGGCTGAGGTCGCCACCGCTTCCGTCAACGTTTCCGCCGAGGTCGTTAACAACAACCTTTGCTCCTTGACTTGCCAGACTGAGCGCATGCTCGCGGCCAATGCCACGACCTGCTCCTGTAACGACTGCAACGCGTCCTTCACACAACTTTGCCACGATGGCCTCCATGATTCATTGGGCACCCGACGGATGCCACGCCTCAATAGTACGAACTCATGTCACTACCCACATAGCCCGACTGCCCCCTAGCCTCTGAACCGTGCCAAGCAAGGTCCTTATTATCGGAGCAGGTCCCTCAGGAACCGCATGTGCAGCCACCCTTCATCGTCTCGGACATGAGGTGACCGTTGTGGACAAAGCCACGTTCCCCCGCGACAAGTGTTGCGGCGATGGCCTCACCACGAATGCATTGCGAATCCTTGACCAACTTGGCTTTGACCCATCTCGTGTTCCTGATTGGCAAGTCACGTCGGATGTTCTCGTGCACTCCCCAACTGGCCGAACTATTGAACTTGCCTTGCCCGATATTGGTGGAGTCTTTGCCGCAATTGCTCCGCGATCACAATTTGATCATGCGCTTGTGCAACATTGCCGCGACGCAGGCATCACAATTCATGAAGGTCATGCTTTTGTGTCATTGTCAGAAACCGACACATCGGTAGTTGTCGAAGTTGAAGGACTTGAACCGTTCAATGTTGACTATGTCGTCGCGGCAGATGGCATGTGGTCGCCGGTGCGAAAAGCAATGGGCCTTTCTACTGCCGGCTATCTCGGCGAATGGCATGCGTTTCGTCAATACATCGGCAATGTAACGGGTTCAAGCGCAACTCAATTGCACGTGTGGTTTGAAAAAGACTTACTACCTGGTTACGCATGGTCATTTCCGTTACCAGGCAATCGTGCAAATTTCGGTTACGGCATTTTGCGCACTTCAGAGCGCAGCACAAAATTTATGAACGACACGTGGCGTGATTTGCTCACTCGTCCTCACATTCGTGAAGCACTGGGACTAGACAACGTGCCAGAAGATCGCCACACCGCGTGGCCTATCCCCGCGCGTATCGATACTGCTATCCGTTCATCAGGCCGAGTCCTGTTTATAGGTGACGCGGTGTGCGCCACTGACACATTGACTGGTGAAGGAATCGGCCAAGCACTGGAAACAGGAATCGCAGCTGCTGAATCAATTGACGCAGGCAACTCCCCTCGCGAAGTTCGTGCTCGCTATTCGCGCGCAATCGACAAAACCTTGCTGGCTGATCATCGGATGTCAGTAGTGCTCAGTGCGATTTTGGCTCGCCCTTTCTTTGCCCGCCTGGTCCTTGCGGTTGTCGATACGAACAACTGGACCCGCACAAACTTTGCCCGCTGGATGTTTGAAGATGAGCCGAGAGCCATTGTTCTGACGCCTCGGCGCTGGCACCGCAAGTTCCTCAAACGTTCGGGTGCATACGAATCCTGACAGCAGAACTACGGTTAGAGGCATGAAGACACGCCTTACCGAAATGCTCAACATTGAACTTCCCATCATGCTTGCGGGCATGGGCGGTGTTTCCTACAGCGACCTCGTTGCAGCAGTGTCAGATGCTGGCGGTATCGGCACCTTTGGTGCAGCCACAATGTCTACTGAATTACTGACATCAGAGATGGCGCGAGTTCGCACAATGACTAACAAGCCATTCGGTGTTGACCTACTTACTGCAGCACCTGATTCCATTGAACGCAATATCAAAGCGATCATTGAAGGTGGCGCAAGTATTTACGTTGCTGGTCTTGGTGTCCCCCGTGAAATTGTTGACGAACTTCATAAAAACAACATCCTCGTTGGCTCCATGTGCGGAAAAGTACGCCATGCAACCGCTGCCGTTGCAAGTGGATGCGACTTTGTTGTTGCCCAAGGAACTGAAGCAGGCGGCCATACAGGCGTTGTAGCCACCATGGCGTTGGTGCCTCAAGTTGTTGACGCTGTTGACGGCAAAGTACCAGTCGTTGCAGCTGGTGGAATTTTTGATGGTCGCGGTCTGGTTGCTGCTCTTGCACTTGGCGCTGAAGGCGTATGGATTGGCACCAAGTTCATCGCTACGAACGAAGCACACACCGGCCAGGGATACAAAGAGAAAATTCTTGAGTCTCTAGAAGATGACGTAGTCATCAGCAAGGGTTACACCGGCAAGACCTGTCGCGTCATTCGCACCGAATGGACAAACCATTGGGAAAAGAATCCATCAGAACTTCAAGGCTTTCCCGGACAGGCAATTGCAGCAGCTCAAGCTGGTGTGCAGCAACTTGGATCTAGCCCTGACGTTGTTCTCGACACAAACAAAGCATTCATGGCTGCAGGCCAAGCAGTCGGCGCAATTCATGAGATTCTTCCTGCTCGCCAGGTCGTTGAGAACCTCATGAATGAAACACGACGCACTCTTGAGCGCCTTGCCGCATTTCGATAACTCGTAGTGTTTTCTTTATTGCGGCGAAACCGCGATGTGCGGATGGTGTTTGGCGCGCAAATAGTGTCTTACCTTGGTGACTGGTTCGCATTCGTTGCGCTTGCCGGACTAGTGGAAGACGTCACCGACTCACGTTTCCTTGTTTCGCTTGTACTTGTGTCAATGACCATCCCTGGTCTCTTCATGTCGCCCATTGCAGGTTCCTTTGCGGATCGATTCGATCGTCGCAAAATCTTGATCGTTGTTTCAATTCTTCAAGCATTTGCTGCCTTGTTACTGCTGCTTCATTCAGCAGCCGGAATCTGGATCACATTTGTTGCTCAATGTCTAATTGCGGCACTTGCCTCGTTCGTTGGACCATCAACCAGCGCATCGGTTCCCAACTTGGTAGACAACGATGACGACTTACGTAAAACCAATGCGCTCTTCGGTAGCACATGGGGAACAATGCTTGCTGTTGGGGCAGCGTTGGGCGGAGTCTTTGCCGCAGCCTTCGGGCGCAACGCAGCATTTATCGCAAACGCCGTTTCATTTGTTGTAGCGGCCCTTCTCTTTTCAGGCGTGAAACGACCAATGCAAAGTGAGCGCACACAAAACTCGAACAAAGGTCGCGTGCGTCCCATTGCCGACATGAAGGAAGCAATCAACGTCGCCAAGAAGGACCCCGTCATCCTTGCGCTCCTATGCTCCAAGATGACATTTGCAGTTGGTGCAGGAATCGTTAGCCAACTCGCAGTTCTTGCTTCCAATGTTTTTAATGTCGGTGATTCTGGTCGTGGCCTACTTATTGGTGTGCGTGGAATCGGTTCTGGGCTTGGCCCCATTCTCGGAGCTCAAATAGCTGGTCGCGATATGGCAAAACTTCTGAAAGTGTGTGGCTACGCAGGGCTCGTTTTCGCGGTGTGTTACGTGGGGGCGGCATTGAGTCCATTTATTGGAATGGCTGCAGTCTTTATTGCACTTGCACATCTCAGCGGTGGCGCGCAGTGGACCCTGTCAACGCTTGGTTTACAGATGGAATCACCAGATCATGTGCGTGGTCGCGTGATGGCTGGCGACATGGCAATGGTGAACACAATGATCGGTTTCACCAGCATCCTCGCCGGGCTCACGTCTCAATTCACCGGTGTTCGTCCAGCAATCATCATTTTTGCTGCAGCTGCAGCAGTTGCTTCAGTGGTGTACCTGTTTGCGACAGCCGGAATTATTCGGCGTCTGCGCACTTCACAGCAGCATTGATGTAACCCGAGCGGCGAGGATCTTCGTCGTACACCGTAAGCATGGTATTCATCACATACGACATCGCTAGTTGACGTGATGGCTGCGCAAATGCGACCGAACCGCCCGCACCATCGTGACCAAAACTGCCGGGGCCTGCATACTTATTGCGCTCGCTATGCAACATGTATCCCTTTCCGAATACTGTCGCGCGTCCAAGAATTCGATCAACTTCACCAACAGGTGTTTCTGAAGTTGTTGCTCGACGCAGAGTTTCTTCACCCAACAAACGCACTCCATTTACTTCACCAATGACGGCGGCATAAATCGTGGCGAGAGATTTCGCATTGGAGATGCCATTTGCCCCAGGAATTTGCGCAGCATGCACCTCGCGCTTGTTAAAGGCGCCCGGACCAAATGCGCCGTTCAATGACAATGCAGTTGCCCCTTCTGAACCTGGCCCACCAAAGTCATTCATGAATTTGGCAATATCGGGTGGAAACTTTGGAATGGGGTGGGCCATGAGATGAGCAACGCGATGCTCTTGTTCTTCTGGCAACCCAATCCAGAAATCAACACCCAGCGGCGCCACAATTTCGGAAGCAACAAAATCACCGATACTTCGACCAGTAACACGGCGAATCAGCTCACCAGCCAGCCATCCGTAGGTAAGCGCGTGATAGCCATGTGTTGAATTTGGTGCAAAGAACGGCGTCGTTTCTGCCAGCCTCGAGGTGACTGTGTCCCAATCAAGAGCTTCTTCCAATGTGATGGGGCCTTCGACAGTGAATACACCTGCGCGATGCGCAAGCACCTGTGCAACTGTGAGTTCACCTTTGCCTTTGGCAGCAAATTCGGGCCAATAGGTGGCCATTTTCTCGTTGTAGTCAACTAGGCCGCGCTCTACGCACATGGCAACAGCCAGAGCCGCAATGCCTTTGGTGGTGCTGAAGATGACATTAAGCGTGTTTGCGTCGTAGGGAACGTTTCCTTCTTTGTCGCGCGATCCGCCGACTAAATCAACAACGAGTTCGCCTTTATGACGTACTGCGATGCTGGCGCCTCGATCCAGCCCAGATGAAAGATGCGTGAGAAATTCATCGCGAACAGGCTCCCAACCAGGAGCCACCACATCAACTGTCAGTAGTGACATGATCAGGCGTCGATAATCGCGCGAAGTTTTTCGATCTGGCCAACTGGGTCTGGACCAATTGGGTTCACTGACAACACAGTGACACCTGACTCCTTGTAGGCAGCAACACGCTCTTTAATGAAACCAGTCGAACCAACAAGGTTGGCGTTCATGATCCATTCACCAGGAATTGCCGCAGCAGCTTCGGCCTTCTTACCTTCAAGGTAGAAGTCCTGAATGTCAACTGCTTCTTTTTCAAATCCGTAATCACGGCAGATGTCGTTATAGAAGTTCTTACCGCGGGCACCCATCCCGCCGACATACAACGCCATGTTTGGACGTGCCATATCGAGAATCTTGGTTTGAGCATCACCAGTGAGTGAGTCATCAATAGCCAACATTCCTCCAGCTGAAATTTCAAGACGTGCACGTGATGGATCGCGCTTTGCAAGACCTGCCTTCAACTGATCTCCCCATACGTTGTGGTAGCGCTCTGGGTAGAACATGATCGGAAGCCATCCGTCAGCCATTTCTGCAGTTGCTTCAACGCTCTTGTCTTTCAATGAAGCCCACCAGATGGGGATGTCCTTACGAACTGGGTGGTTGATGATCTTGAGTGCCTTACCAAGACCTGTTCCCTGACCGGCTGGAAGCGGAATGTCGACGGTCTTGCCGTGATATTCCAATGGTGCTTCACGCGCCCACACATTGCGACACACTTCGATGTATTCCTTGATGCGTTGCATTGGCTTTTCGTATGGAACACCGTGGAAGCCTTCGATTACCTGAGGTCCAGATGCACCGAGACCAAGAATGAAACGACCATCGCTGACGTAGTCACAACCGGCAGCTGTCATTGCCATCAACGCAGCTGTACGTGAGTACACATTCACGATGCCAGTACCGATTTCAATGCGATTTGTTTTCGCAGCGAGGTAGCCCACTTGTGAGATTGCATCAAAGCTGTATGCCTCTGCGATCCACACCTGGTCGAGGCCGGCCTTTTCAAGTTCGACGACCCGGTCGGCGGCTTGCTTGAAGCCATCTGAATAACTGATTCCCATTGACAATTTCATGGATTCTCCCTTGAAGACGTTCCGCAACTCTAGAACGACAAGAGTCACCCTTGCGAGTTCTGAGAATCCAGGTGCCAAATTGCCGATCTGGTGCAACAATGCAGGCGTGACAATCACACCGAATACGTTCCATATTTCAACTCGTGACGGCATTTCCCTGCGCATGTTGCAATGGTCGTCGGTTGACGAGTCCCCCGGCATTCCCATCCTTCTTATTCACGGTCTTGCGTCGAACGCCCGTCTGTGGGATGGGCCTGCGCGACGCCTAGCGGAGCTTGGCCACGCAGTAACTGCAATTGACCTTCGCGGACACGGCCTCAGCGACAAACCCGACACCGGATACGACATGGCAAACATTGCCGACGATGTCCTTGATGTAGTCAACGCGCTCGGTGCACGCCAGCGCAACTGGATACGACCTCTTGTCCTTGGACAATCGTGGGGTGGAAACATCGTGGTGGAGTATGCGCATCGATATGGCGACACAATTCGTGGAATCGTTGCTGTCGATGGCGGAAGTATCGAGTTATCAGAAGCGTTCCCTGAGTGGGAACTGTGCAAGGTGACGATGGCACCTCCAGCAATTGCTGGCATGCAGTACGACAAACTTCGTTCTTATATTCGTGCTGCACATCTTGATTGGAGCGAAGAAGCTATTGATGGCCAGATGCACAACATGGAACGCATGGCGGACAACACCATTCGCCCACACCTCACGTTTGATCGACACATCGATGTTTTGCACGGGCTATGGATGCACAAGCCTTCAATGTTGTGGTCAGAGATAAAGGTGCCGGTCATGTTTACGCCTGCCTCTCGCTCAGAAGACCACCACACCCAATCGAAACGTGCGCAGATTCAATTCGCACTCGACAACCTTGCGCATGGCCGAGTCGAATGGTTCACGCCAGCCGACCACGATTTGCATGCGCAGTTTCCATTGCAATTTGCAGGCGTAGTTGACGACGCAATTACTTCAGGATTCTTCTCATGAGCCTTCCGCGCATCCTCGCAATCATGGGCTCGGGCGAAACAGCCCCCACCATGGTCACCACACATCGTCGTCTCACAACTTTGCTGCCATCACCAGTGAAAGCGGTCGTACTTGACACACCATACGGGTTTCAGGAAAATGCACCAGAGCTTGCCACAAAGGCCGTTGAGTATTTCAAGACGTCTATCAATGTTGATCTTGTTGTTGCCGGACTCGTCCGCTTGCACGACACACATATTGCAGCAGACCCCGTAGCAATCGAACGCGGGCTCCGCGCACTTTCCGATGCCGACTACATTTTCGCTGGGCCAGGCTCGCCTACCTACGCATTACGTCAGTGGGCAGGCTCGTCTGTTGCTCGAATCATGATTGACAAACTCACTAATGGCGGAATTGTGACCTTTGCTTCAGCCGCGGCACTCACACTCGGAAAAGCAACAGTGCCGGTGTACGAGGTGTACAAGGTTGGGCAAGACGTTCAAGCCCTTGACGGCCTAGACATCCTCGCGGCTATTGGCATCAATGCAGCTGTTATTCCTCATTACGACAACACAGAGGGCGCCAACCACGACACCCGTTTCTGTTATCTCGGTGAAGCACGTTTGCAGATGTTTGAATCTTTGTTAGATGAAGACACGTACGTACTCGGAGTTGATGAACATACTGGATTAGTAATTGACCTTGATGCAGCAACAGCCAGCGTTGTGGGCAATAGCAATGTCACCATTCGTTTGCGAACTGAGTCATTCGTATACCCAACTGGATCTGTCATTCCGCTTTCACTTCTCCAGTCACCCACGTCGTTGTTAACAGGTTCTGGCGATGTATCGTCTCACCATTCCATCGCAACCACGCCTGTTGCGACAATCGCTGAACCGGCTCAAGCAAACTCACTTGATGCAGTTCTTGATGAATCAATCCTACAGTTTGACCAAGCGATGCAACAGCGTGACGCACTAGCCGCTGTACGTGCAGTTTTGTCTCTTGAACAAGCAATGCAGGACTGGTCAATCGATACTTTGCAAAGCGATGTGCTTGTGAGATCTCGCAGTGCACTTCGGTCGATGATTAGTCAATTGGGTGACGCTGCAGTCGGTGGTGTCCGTGATCCACGAGAAGTAATAGCACCATTCGTTGAAGCCATGCTGTCAGTGCGGGCCACAGTCCGAGCCGAGAAACGTTTTGATCTGTCAGACATCATTCGCGATGTATTCGCGTCGCTCAACATAGAAGTGCGCGATACGCCAGCAGGCGCCGAATGGTCACTACCTACTGAATGAAATCAGATGTGGTGCAGGCCAGAGATTCTGGTTCGCCCACGAATTCCGGTGACTGCGTACACCACGATGAACATCAAGGTGCCCGTCAGAATAATAGTTGCACTTGCTGATGTATCAAGGAAGTACGACAGGTACATGCCGACGAACGCCGATACTCCCCCGATGATTGGCGAGATCCACAACATGCGCGCAAAAGAGTTTGTCAACATGCGCGCAATGGAAGCAGGAATAACCAAGAGTGCAGAGATGAGAAGGGTTCCGATTACTCGCATAGTCACAAGAATTGTTAGCGACAAGAGCCCCATGAGCAAGGCTTCAATCCACGCCACGCGAACGCCCGAAACCTGAGCGACCTCAGGGTCAAATGTGGCGAAGAGGAACGCGCGATACAGAGCGACGATAATCACAACGCTGAGAATCGCTACTGCAGACACAGCAACGATGTCAATCGTTTTCACACCCAACACACTTCCAAACAGAACTGCTTCAATGCTTTTCTTGGCCTGGCCATAACGATTCAACAGGGCAAGACCCAACGCAAACGAAGCTGTTGTAACTACTCCGATTGCCGCATCAGCCCCAATCAAGCGCCGGCGCGCAATGCGGCCGATGATTACACCAGACGCAATTCCCCATACCCCGGCACCGACGAAGTAATTAACATTCATTACAGCTGATGCCGCAGCACCACCAAAGACCGCGTGTGAAAGTCCGTGGCCGATGTAGCTCATGCCACGCAACACAACAAACACCCCAAGTAGGCCGCACAATGCGCCGGCAATGGTGGCAACGATGATTCCGTTGTTAAAGAACTGATAGCGAAATGGGGTCGTAAGCCCGGCGATTACATGAATCATGATTTATGCCAACCGAGACATTCGTTCAGCGATATCAGCGCCCACCCCATCAACGACAACAGGCATTCCCCCGTGAACAAGGACTTCCATCGGGGCACCGAAAGTTCGTTCGAGAATCTCAGGAGTCATCACATCAACGGGTGATCCGTCAGCAATGATTTCCAAATTCAAACACACCAGTCTTGGTAAGTGCGCTGCTAATCCATTCAGATCATGGGTTGAGAGAATTATTGACACACCTTCATCATGAAGGTCAGCTAGTAGGTGAAGCACCTCATGGCGCGTACGAACATCAACGCCAGACGTTGGCTCATCGAGCACCAAAAGCTCTGGGCGGTGGAACAATGCACGAGCTACGAACACTCTCTGTTGTTGTCCACCAGACAGCTCACGAATATGCCTATTTTCAAGACCCCCGAGACCCAGTCGCTCCAGAACCAACAATGCATCTGCACGCTCGTCTTTAGTAACCCGCGGAAGACGACCGACTGAAGACCGTGTCATCACAACCACTTCAAGAACGGTTACCGGAAAATTCCAGTCAACTGTTTCCACTTGCGGCACGTACCCCATGCGCAAATGTGGCTTTTTCGTTATGTGCCCTTCGACAGGAGTGATTGATCCGAGTATCGCCTTGAGCAAGGTTGTTTTACCCGAGCCAGACGGACCAACTATGCCTACGAAGTCGCCCTTACGAATTGTGAGATCGATACTCTTAATTGCAAGCGTTGAGTTGTACGCGCATGACATGTGCGCACATTCAACAAGCACTTCACCAATCACTGCGGATAGGTCGCCTTGTCTGAAATCTTCGCGTCAATGGAAACGGCTTTCAATGCTGTTGCATCTCCACCGAGCGCTTCAACAATCGTGATGTAATTGAACTTCATCAGCCCAGCCCACGAATGTTCTGCATCTCCTGGCTCGCCTGGCAGGTCATCGTCGCGCAAGACATCGATGTAGCGAACGCCAGTTTCTTTACCAATTTGCTCAAGGACGGTAGACGGAAATACTTCACTTCCGAAAATAGCCTTGACCTTCTTCGACTTCACTTGATCAATTAGTGAGGCAATATCTTTCGGTGATGGCTCTTCAAACGACTGTGGCTGAATAGCACCAATCACTTCATATTCGAAGTGACGTGCAAAATACGCGTAGGCATCGTGGTACGTCAGCAGGTTTCTGTCGTTGGCAGGAATCGTTGCCGTGGCCACCTTCATTGCCTCATCAAGATTCATCACGAGCCGTGAAACGAGCACGTAGTTTTCGTCGTACTTGTCAATATTGGTTGGGTCAGCATTTACAAGAACATTGCGGATGGTTGACAAATATGGCAAAACGTTTGGAGGGTTTGTCCACAAATGCGGATTAGGTTTACCGCCGTCTTTCGGGAAAGAAAAATCGTAGATCCAATCACTTTCAGCAAGAGATGATGTTCCTAATTCACAGATGACGGCTTTAGGTGCATTGGCTTTAGCCAACTCAAGAGTTGGGTCTTCAAGCTTCATTCCATTCACAAAAATGATGTCCGCCGTTTCAAGCGTTGCTACAGAACTTGGTGGAGGTTCAAAAGTGTGTGAATTGGTTCCCTCAGGAACAATGCCTTGCACGATTGGCCCGATGTCGCCCGCTAGCAGCCCGACCAGATTTGTGATGGGAGCAACGGTAGACACGACACGCACTGGACGCCCCTTAATTTCTGCACCCGCCATGCAATCCGCTCCGGCCTCTTGCAGTTTTGCTTCAGAGACAGCTGGGTCACTGATGTTTCCTTGGCTGAGATCATCTTTCGGTTGCTCTACTGAATTATTGGACGAGCAACTAACCAGAGAAAGGCACGAAATAACGAGAGCGGCAGTAAGGACATTTCTACGCATTGGTTCAGGTTACTTGTGGCGTAACCCAGTTCACATGGCATCTAGCGAGGTGTGACCCTTATCTGGAACGACTTCACAGCCCGAGCAAAGATATTGGCCTCAACATCAGGCTCACTCACAACGGACAGATCAGTGGCACGAACTGAAAGCTCGCGAAAAACGGTTGTCAGAACAAGTCGGGCAAGGTTTGCTCCGATACACAGGTGCGTTCCAAATCCGAATGAAAGATGAGGGTTTGGATTCCTGTGAATGTCAAACTCAAATGGATTTTCAAAGACCGCTTCATCGCGATTCGCCGATGGGTACAACATGATGATTCTGTCTCCTGCTGTGATTTGCTGACCACCAACAACATCGTCAGTCAACGCCATCCGAAAGAAGTTATTCAGCGGTGTCACCCAGCGCAGCACCTCTTCCACTGCAGAGTTTATGAGTTCTGGTTTGGCAGCCATTTCTTCCCATTGCTCGGGATGGTCTACGAATGTTCGCAGACCATGACTGATTGCGGTTCGAGTTGTTTCAGCACCTCCTGCAATGAAAAGGCCCACTTCATGAAAAATCGCTTCGGGTGGCAATTTCTGCCCATCGATTTCAGCGTGAGCCCAAATTGACATGAAGTCGTTGCGCGGGCACGCGGTGACTTCTTGCATGATGGGCATCATCGCGCCAAGAAATTCTCGGTTTGCATCAATGAACTCATCCATGATGGCCGGATCGCGATCGCGCATATCGGTGCGCATCAAACGTTCACTCCACGATTTGACTTCTGGCCACATTTCTTCTGGGAAACCAAGCAAGCGTGCAGTCATGCGAGCAGGTAATTGACCCGCAATTAGTTCGACGACGTCGAACTCGCCTTGCGCTACCGCTTCTGAAACCAGTTCCGCCACTAAAGCTTCCACTTCCGCAGTGCGTGTTGCGACACCTGCATGAGTTAGTTGTGGTTGCACCAACATGCGTTGTTGCCTATGTCGCGGATCATCCTGCGCAATCATGTTGCTCTCTCCCGGTGATAACACTGCGCGATATACACCCTCTGAAGAAAACACTGACGAACGCCGTTCAACATCCATGACATCTGCATGACGCGTGATGCCCCACAACTTGTTTTTCTCGTCTCGATACACGGGTTCGTTTGCGCGCATCCAGGCCCACACATCATGTGGATTCGATTGGTACAAGAATGGATCCAATAGATCAATCGTCATTCGTTCAGTTGTTTGGCTCATGTCATGTCATTTCTGTGAATTGGATTGTGACCAGGATTGTCCGGATTGTGGATTCGGTTCAGAAGGAAGTTTCAACACGCGTTCACCAAGAATATTTCGCTGCACTTCTCCTGTACCGCCGCCAATGGTGAGGGCCTTTGAAAACATGTAACCGCTGTACCAACTTTTCGACGTAATTGACTTGCCACTAACGGCATCGTCTTGTCCGATCACCATTGCATTGGCCCCAGTGATATCACGGGCCAATTCCATAACTGTTTGGCCGTGTTCATCGGCCATGATCTTTCGAATACTGGCTTCAGGGCCAGGCTGAGTTCCTCGAAGCCGCGCGGTCAAAGTTCGCATCCGAATGATTTCAAGAATTGTGTGTTCGATATAGATATCAACGAGCCGGTGGCGCATTGTCTGATTCGTGATACCTAATTTCTTAGCTTCAGCAATGACATCAAGTGCTGTTGGGCCATTACCCCACAGGACTCCACCCGTGGACAATGAGACACGTTCATTTCCCAACGTAACTTTTGCTAACCGCCACCCATCATTGACATCACCAACCACATTGGCGTGCGGAATGCGTACATCTGTGAAGAACACTTCATTGAAGCTTTCTGCGCCCGCAATGTTCTTGATGGTCCGAATCTCAATTCCTGGTAAGTCCATCGGACAGATGAAGTACGAGATGCCTTTATGTTTCGGCGCATCAGGATCAGTTCGTGCAATCAGAATTCCAAACTTTGAATAATGAGCACCCGTTGTCCACACCTTCTGACCATTAACAATCCATTCGTCACCGTCACGCACGGCACGCGTACTAAGACTGGCTAGGTCACTTCCTGCGCCCGGCTCTGAAAACAATTGGCACCAGATTTCCTCTGCAGTCAGAGCAGGCATGACATACCGATCTTTTTGTTCCTGCGTGCCGGCAAAGATGATGGTAGGAGCAGCCCATCCAATTCCAATTTGGTTCGATGGTCGTGACACACCAGCGCGCGCCAATTCATCATCGATAATCAACTGGTGAATAGGGTCCGCGCCAAGGCCCCATGGCTCTGGCCAATGTGGAGCGACATATCCCGACTCGGCCAATTGAACATTCGTGAGGCTCGGGTGCGTCGCCAGCCAATCACGAATGACGCGCCGGCGCGGATCATCGTTTCCTGGGAGCAATTCATCCATGCATTCACAGTAGGCGCAGAGCAATTCTCAATAGTCAGCCAGAGTTTCCCGAAAGCTCAAATCGGAGTCTTTACAGGCGCCCGACTACGGTTGCTGGAATGAACAAATTGGGATATGACGGAAAAGTTGCAGTAATCACAGGAGCCGGTGGTGGCCTCGGCCGCCAGCACGCACTCTTACTTGCCTCACGCGGAGCACTCATCGTGGTCAATGACCTCGGCGGTGCCGTAGACGGCGGAGGCTCTGATGCCAGTGCCGCACAAAAAGTGGTCGATGAGATTCGTGCAGCTGGTGGAGAAGCAGTAGCTAACCACGACAGCGTGTCAACCCCTGAAGGTGGCGAGTCCATCATCAAGACCGCCATTGATGCATACGGCCGTGTTGACATCGTTATCAACAACGCAGGAATCTTGCGCGACAAGACATTCCACAACATGACTTCTGAATTTGTTGATCCAGTGATCGACGTTCACTTGAAGGGCGCATTCAACGTCACTCGTCCAGCATGGATTCACATGCGCGAACAGGGTTACGGACGCGTTATTTCAACTTCGTCAGCAGCAGGAATTTTCGGCAACTTCGGCCAGGCAAACTACGGCGCGGCAAAAATGGGCCTTGTTGGGTTCACTCGCGTGCTCGCTGCTGAAGGCGCCAAGTACAACATCAAGTCAAACGTCATTGCGCCACTCGCGTTAACACGTATGACAGAAAACTTGATGGGCGCAATTGGCGACAAGCTTGATCCAGCACTAGTAACACCAATCGTTGCTTGGCTTGCCCACGAAGATTGTGACGTTTCTGGTGAGATCTACTCCGTCGGTGGCGGTCGTGTTGCACGCGTGTTTATTGGCGAGACCCAAGGCTTCTTCAAGCCTGGTCTGACACTTGAAGATGTGCGCGACAACTGGACACAGATTCGCGACACTGATGGTTACCAAATTCCTGCAAACCTTCCTGAAGAAACTGGCATGTTCTTTAATGCCATGAAAGACGCGTGACAGAAGAATCAGTAGACACGTTCCGTGCTCGCGCAGCGGCATGGCTGACACAAAACCGTCAGCATGCCCCGCGAGACTACGGAGCTATTTGCCCTCCTGACCTCGTAATCGAGGCCAAGAAATGGCAACGGCTGATTTTTGATTCTGGTTTCGCTGGAATTCATTGGCCAACAGAACACGGCGGCCAAGGTCTTTCTCCTGCTCACCACGGAGCGTGGGTAGAAGAGTGCGCTAAGGTTGGAGTGCCGCCTGTTCTGAACATGGTGGGGCTAGTGCTTGCTGGTGGCGCGGTGATGACCTTTGGTACTGACGAACTAAAGCAGCAACACCTTCGTTCAACGCTCAATGCCGACAATGTGTGGTGTCAATTATTCTCAGAACCTGGTGCGGGAAGTGATCTTGGATCACTTTCAACACGTGCCGACAGAGACGGCGACCGATTCATAATCAATGGCCAAAAAGTGTGGTGCAGTGGCGGGCGATGCAGCAACTGGGGAATCCTCATGGCGCGCACAGATTTTGAAGCAAAGAAACACGAAGGTATTTCGTTCTTTCTTATTCCGATGGACTTGCCAGGTATCGAAGTACGACCACTCAAGCAAATGACTGGCGAATCAGAGTTTGACGAAGTGTTCTTTACAGACGTCGAGTTACCTGCCGAATATCTCATCGGCCCATTACATGGCGGATGGGGCGTCGGTATGGCGGTTCTTACGAACGAACGCGGTCACATTGGAGCAAGCATCATCGGCCTCGAGCGCCGTCTTGAATCAATGGCAAACCTTGGCAAGGGTCGCGAACTCTCCCCCACTCAACGTCAACAACTTGCTGCTCTGATTTCAACCGGCACTGCGTACAAATCAGTTGCTCAAACACAAGGGCCTGTCGCTTCCACTGCTTCGTCATTGATGAAGCTTGGTATCACCGAGATGATGTTCAACATGTCAATGCTGCGCGGAGACATCGCGGGCGCAGACGCCATGCTTGACGGGCCTGATGCACTTGGCATGATGTCTGCACCAGGCGGACGTATTGCCGGCGGCACTAGCCAAGTGCAACGCAACATCATTGGTGAACGATTGCTCGGCTTACCTCGGGAGCCAAAATGACACAGAACATTGCATGCAACGACGCCAGTCTGATCACCTCTATAGATGGTGTCACCATCGCCATGCATGATTTCGGCGGAACCGGTTCCCCCGTGCTGTTATCTCATGCCACTGGTTTCCATGCACACTGTTGGGAACCTGTTGCAGATGCACTGAATTCGCAACACCATGTGGTTGGTCTTGACCACCGCGGTTACGGCGATGCAGAAACTGTTGACCCAACCACAATGACGTGGGATCAATATGGTCTCGATGCGCTTGCAGCTGCGCGTCATTTGTATGCCGAACACAATGAGCCGATCATCGGCATCGGCCATTCCATGGGTGGTGCAAGCTTGCTGATGGCGGCACATAGCGAACCTCATCTATTCAAAGCTCTCTTTGTCTTTGAACCAATCGTCTTTCCTCCGCCAGACCCCGATGCTGGTGAACGCCCTGGAAGTCCACTGCCAGCTGGTGCACGTAAACGTCGCAGTCGTTTCCCATCGTTTGAAGCTGCCATTGAGAACTTTGCAGCAAAGCCACCGATGGCGGCGTTCAATGCAGTTGCTCGCGAGGCGTATGTTCGCCACGGATTCAAACCAACTGCAGATGGTGACATTGAATTGAAATGTCTTCCTGAGCACGAAGCGCGTACCTATGAAACGGGTGGAACAAGTGGTGCATGGGATTCGCTTCCCTTAATCACGACTCCGGTGTGGGTTTTGTCCGGCGCTATCGCACCGTTTCAGCCATCAACATTTGCAATCACTGTTGCAGAAAGAATTCCAGCAAGTACCTATGTGCGTTGGGATGAAGTAGGTCATTTCGGACCTCTCGAAAAACCAGAGCTGATCTCTCAATATGTAACCACTGTTGTTGCCACACTGTCATGAGTTTTGATACTGCCGGAGATCGCATCCTTGAGCCACTTCGCGCGAACCCAATAACGAAAAGCGTGTTTGGATTCGCAAGCACAGTTGGTGACTTCAGCATTCTCTGGCATGTCACCGGTCTGCTGTACGCAATCGGGTCCATGCAGCGGCTTGAACAAGCGATTGCATTATCTGTGGCACTTGGCGCTGAGAGCATCATCGTCAACCAAGGCGTGAAGAAAATCTTTCGCCGTGAGCGCCCCACCGTGTCTGGTGATGATCGCTTTGAAGTACGTACGCCAAGCACATCCAGTTTCCCAAGCGGCCACGCATCATCAGCCACCTTTGCCGCGATAATCCTTATCTCTATGACCGGTTTCCCGCTTGCGATTCTCTGGATCATCATGGCTGGCGTTGTTGCACTCAGCCGTGTCGTAGTGCGCATTCATCACCTGTCAGACATTGTTGGCGGCGTAATCACTGGCGCAGTTTTAGGGGCTATTGCAGTCCCAATCATTTCGTCGATTATTGGCTAGTAGGTTGGCTCTATGAGCGACAAGCGGATGAGCGATACAGAGTCACTGATGTGGCGGCTTGAAAAAGACCCATACCTAGCTTCCACGTTCGCCAACATCACCATTCTTGACCGACCGCCAAATATGGATGCGTTGTACGCCCGTATGGAACGCACGTCAATTCTTTTTCCGCGGCTGCGCCGACGTGTTCTTCCTGCACCTGGAAACCTTGGGAATCCGACTTGGGTTGATGACCCATCGTTTGATATTCGCTATCACGTACGGAACATTTCATTGCCAGAACCTGGCGACATGCGCCAACTTCTCGATCTCACAACATTGCTTGTAGCTGATCCGTTCGACAGGTCACGCCCACTGTGGCATTTCATCATTGTCGATGGTTTACGCGGCGGCCGTAGTGCTCTTGTTCAAAAACTGCATCACACCGTTACAGACGGGCAAGGCGGAGTTGAACTGTCGCTGCAGTATCTCGACCTGCAGCGCGACCCTCCACCGCTGCCACCGATTGATCCCGAACTCGTTAATTCCGCTCATACGGCTACAGAGCCAGACGCAACGGAAGCACTACGTGGCGCCATGACAGATTCTTTACGACTACCAATAGCCCTATTGCGCCAAGTTCGAGAGGTGTTATCTGATCCATCACTGATTGGAAGCATTGGTACATCAACTTCTGCAACTGTGAAGAGCCTCATCGCGCAGCTCAACGAAGTTGATGCGTCACGATCTCCGTTGTGGACATCGCGTTCTCTACGTCGTCGACTAGAAACAACTCGTGTCTCCTACTACGACATGCGCGGTGCGGCAAAAGCACTGGGCGGAACATTGAATACTTCGTTCATCACTGCTGTCTCACACGCCGCCGGAAAATATCATCGCGAGATGGGGGCTCCAGTTGAATCATTACGCGCATCAATGGCAATAAGCACCCGAAACGAAAGCAGTGGAAGCAATGCATTCACACTTGCGCGAATGTTGGTACCTACTGCTGACATGCCAATCGAGGAACGATTCTCTGCAATCAACGAAATTCTTATTGCCGCCCGAACTGGAGCTGAATCCTCTGCGCTTGAAGCTTTGGCCACCGTTTCTGCAGTGGTGCCGACATCAATAGTTACTCGCCTTGCCCGTTCCCAGGCCGAAACTGTTGATTTTGCTACATCAAATGTTCGCAGTGCTGGAGTGCCATTGTTTATGGCTGGCTCTCAGTTATTAGAGAATTATCCTGTTGGCCCACTGGGCGGAGTCGCTTTCAATGTGACATTGATGTCATACATGGGAAGTCTTGATTGCGGAATCAATATTGATGAAGCGGCAGTCGAAAGTCCGACATTGTTGCGTGACACATTGTCACAAGCATTTACAGAGTTATCTGCGTTCGCACCTGAGCGCGAGAATAAATCTTCAACCCCTCAGGCTGAAGGTGGCGCTACTAAACAGCAGCGACGGTGGTGGCGACGCTCGCAGTGAGCAGACCGCGAAGGTCGAGCAACAAGTCGCCGACTTCAACAGCTGACACCAATTCACGGCGCAACATTTCTGCGAGTGCTTTGTCGATGACGGCAAGCGCCTCTGTAATCACTGTGTCGTGAGTATCGATCATGTGGTGCTCCTCTCGGTGTCGAACGGATTGTCCGATTTCTCGGTTCCGCCCGATGACCCCATCGTACAGATGGCATGACCCAACAGGTGTGCACTTCGACACCTCTGGTGCATTTCTCCCGTGACTGGTGCCATAAGGTCTAGTTTATGAATTTTGAGGGCAAGACCACAGTAGTAACAGGCGCAGCAAACGGAATTGGTGCCGCCTTGGCCCGACGATTCCATGCAGCAGGCGCTCGTGTAGTAGTCGCCGACCGCGATGCGAAAAATCTCGAGATCATCGAAAAGGAACTCAATTCCATCCGCCCCGATAGTGCTTTTGCAGTAGTTGCAGACATCGGATCAGAAGCCGGCAACGTTGCACTTATTGATGCAGCTCGAGCAAAGTTTGGCTTTATTGATTTGTTCTACGCAAATGCTGGCGTCGGAATGGGCACTGATCTTGAATCAACTGATGAAGAGACATGGAATACCGCGATGAACATCAACTTGCATTCACATAGATGGGCCGCAAAACATCTGATGGGTGAATGGCTCGCCGCTGGCGAAGGATATTTTTGCAGTACCGCATCTGCAGCAGGCTTGTTGTCACAGATTGGTAGCGGTCCGTACAGCGTCACAAAGCACGGTGCAGTTGCTTTTGCTGAATGGCTTTCAATTACATACGGCGATCGTGGCGTCCGTGTAACAACGCTCTGCCCTCAAGGCGTGAATACAAATATGTTGAATCCGCCAGACGCAGTACCAGGGATCGGAAACACTGACGGTGGCAGCGCCGTCAAGGCTTCAGGGGTCGTGCTCGAGCCAGCAGAGGTCGCAGACATTGTCTATAACACCATCGTTGCTGAGAAATTCCTGGTGATGCCGCACCCTGAAGTGCACACGTACGAAAAGCGCAAAGTAGACGACCGTGACCGCTGGTTGTCCGGAATGCGACGGCTGCAAGCCCGCGTTGCGGGCGGCTGATAACTCAGCCACTGTGTTGTTCTAAAGTACGGCCATGGCAGTACGACTAGACCCAACAGATGAATACATGCATGAACTCGGCCCAGAGTCGAACTTCAACGAAAGCATGTACATAAATTGTTTCGATCCAACAACACAAGTGGGCGGATGGTTCCGCATGGGCAACCGTGCGAACGAGGGCTACGCAGAGATGACTATCTGCATCTATTTGCCAAACGGTCGAGTCGGCTTCATGTTCAAGCGTCCAAACATTGACAACAACGACGCACTTGATGCCGGCGGTCTTACATGGACCATGGTCAAGCCATTTGAAGAATTACGCATTGACTATGTCGGAAAAGTTGTTGTGCTTGATAACCCGCATGACATGGCAGACCCAAAGAAAGCATTTGCCAATAATCCGTTTGCAGAGTGTGAAGCTCACATCACATTTACTGGCAAAGGCAAGCCAAGCATGTTTGGCGGCGAGCCAGACGTGCCACATGAAGCACCGGGCGAAGAATTCGCAAAAGGCCACTACGAACAACTTGTTTCTGCGACAGGTTCCATTCGTGTTGGCGATGAAGAATTCGCAATCAACGGTTTCGGATTGCGCGATCATTCATGGGGTCCACGTTTCTGGCAAGCACCGTGGTACTACCGCTGGCTCACTGCAAACTTCGGAGAGAACCTTGGCTTCATGGCCAGCCGTGTTGCAAAGAAAGATGGACCTGGTTCACGCGGCGGGTTTGTCTGGGACAACGGACAGATTCATTTATGCGATGACGTACAAATTTCAACCGTGACGGTAGGTGAAGATAACTACCACGACAAGGTGACCGGCGTCATTAAGTCATCTCGTTCAAATAAAGAATGGAATTTCGAGGGTGAAGTCACAAGTCTCATTCCTCTTCGTAATCGCCGCCAAGACCCCGATGGCAATTGGTTAATGACACGCATTAGCGAAGGCATGACCAAGTGGCGTATCACTTCTGGCGAACATGAAGGCGCAACTGGTTTCGGAATGTCTGAGTATCTCGATCAAATCATCGACGACGCACCGGTAGGTATTGCCGAGTAGCAACTCGCTACTCACAATCGTTGACACATTGGGTGGGTACTGTGCGGGTATGCGCATTCCCCGTTTAGTTCTCACTCTTCTACTTGTTGGCACTCCGGTTGCCGCCGTGGTTGCTACAACATCAGTCGCTTCGGCTGACCCGTTCACATATACAAGTGTTGAAGTTGGCAACTCCGCAGTGTGTGCCGTAACAACTGACGGCACTGCGGTGTGTTGGGGAAGCAATCGCGACCAATACCTCATCGCTACATCGAGAGAACTCAACATAACAACCCCCACAAAGGTGCCGCTGCCAAACAATGATCGCTTCGTCACTCTTGATGGCGGAGCAAACCGCACATGGTGTGGTCTTGCTATTTCCGGAAAGGTTTACTGCTGGGGAGACCACCACACCGGCAACTACTGGGCACCTACTTCTCGCACCCCCGTGGAGGTTGAATTCCCACACGCAATGACAATTACAGAAGTGCATAGCGGTTACAGCAACGGATGCGCCATCAACACCGACGCCGAATTGTGGTGCTGGGGAGACATTCTTGAATCCGGAAGTGGACAAACAGAACCAATGCGCACCCCAGTAAAGGTTGCAATGCCAAACAATGAACGAGTCATTGACTTTGACAATGGTGGCGCGTCGTGTGCTGTTACTAATCTTGGAAACATCTATTGCTGGGGACATTCAAACGGCGCAGGTCAACTAGGTATCGGATACGTCAACACCTTTGCGTATGCAGTGTCTGTTACGCCACTTAAAGTTCTCACTCCTGCCGGTGTTCAATTCGCCTCTGTCACAACTGGTCTTGAACATTCCTGTGCTTTATCCACGACTGGAACTGGGTATTGCTGGGGCGACAACTACGAAGGCCTCTTTGGAAACGACTCATATGTCGACAGCCCCATCCCTACACCGATGGTCGTGCCGAACAGTGAAAAACTCACACAAATTTCCACTGGGTGGTATCACACCTGTGTCAAAACCGTTTCTGGCACAACTTGGTGTTTCGGCCGCGGAGCTTTTGGCGAACTTGGCACAGGCACAACACTTGGCGGCAAAACCTACAGGACTCCACTTGTTCCTTCAGGAATTCAATTCTCCAAAATCAGCGCAGCAATCGGAACTACCTGCGGCATAGACCAATTCAGCAAAATCTGGTGTTGGGGTGGAGCGAACTGGGGCACAAGTGGCAGCGGAAAACTTGAAGCTTCTATTTTTCCTGCAGTCATTTTGCCTATTGGCACTCCAACTGTCTCGCTTGATTCTGCCACCAATGTTGATGCTGAAACAGCAACCATACGCGGCACCGTCAACGCAAATGGCAACGCCACACGAATGACAGTTGAGTATTCAACCTCCACATCATTCACTTCTTCAACCAGTGTCTCCGTCTTCACAGTGTTACGTGACGGCAATTACTCCCCCGTCGCTATTCCCACAGATCTCAGTTCACTCGCACCACGTACTACCTATTTCGCGCGGTTGACTGCAACCAATACTTTTGGTTCAATAGTGAGCAATACCATTTCATTCACCACTCTTGGTACAGAGCCGACAGTTACTGGTCTGAATATCACCGATATCACGGGCAACGAAGCAAACATGTCAGTGTCAGTGAACCCTGGACGTCTGTCCACGGCATCTGTTCTCGAATACTCAACCGACAACACCTTTGTCACGAACGTCATTACCGTTCCACTCAGTTCGACGAGAGGGCCTGACACCCAGGTACTCACCGCATCGCTTTCTAATCTTCGCGCTCGCACCACGTATTACACGCGAGTAACTTCTACCAACCAACTGGGCAGCATCACATCAGGTTCTGAATCATTCGCCACAATCGGAGATCTTCCTCGTGCGGCTCTTTCCTCACTTGAGAGCGCCCTCACATCAGTATCTGCAACTGTGACAGTTGATACCGGACTTCTGTCCGGAACGGTGTACCTAGAAGCATCTACCAATCGCAGCTTTGAAAATTCATCATCGTCCAACGTTGAAACCTTTTACAGTGGCGGACCCACCCGACATTCACTGACAGTTTCTGGCCTCACTAATCGCACTGATTATTTCATTCGCGCGAAAGCGACAAATGAACTCGGATCATTTACTACTGCAATCCAGAGCATGCGTACAGCCGGAGGAATTCCAGTTATTGGCAGCCTTACAATCACACCGTCAACCAACACCGCTTTGTTATCTGCTTCTATCGACACCACAGGGCTTGACACATTTGTTACTGCCGATGTCTCTACAAAAGCGGACTTTTCAGATTCAACGGAGTATTTCTTGTACTCAGGAACTACTAGTGGTGAACACAGAGCCACTCTCAAGAATCTGGTTCCACGAGTTACCTACTACCTTCGAGTGATTGCCACTAATGATTCCGGCACGGTTCTCAATGCGACCAAAACCTTCACGGCTGTGACGCCGGTCGGAGTTGCCATCAACGACGACAAAGAAACAACTCAGTCTCCCAGCGTTGAGTTGTCATTCACTACGCCAGCGCGCACAGTTGCAATTCGCGTATCCAATTACGCCGACTTCTCTCATGCACGCGTCATTCCTACAGCGTCAAGTCTTGCATGGCAATTGCTCGAGCCTTCAGGATCACGTTCAGTTCGCACCGTATGGGTGCAGTTCATTTCTGTTGAAGGCACTGTGGCTCAATACTCCGACTCCATTGACGTCATTACAAATGAACCAATACCTACAACCACAACAAGTACGACCCCAACCACTTCAACTATTCCCGGAGTCTCAGACGATCGCGTGCTCTCTGCTAGCCAGCCAGTAGTTGTTTCTCGGTCGTATGCGCCTGTGCGCAGCGCAACCGTGATGCCGAGGCAAAAGCAATCCAGTATCAAGAAGATTCAAACCAAGATTGGTAAGAAGATTTCTACTCGAACTGTCCTAGCTACGAAATCAGGCAAGTACGTCATCGTCTTTCCTAAAGGAATCAAAACAATGAGCGTTCGTTTCGTGAACAAGTCTGGTGTGGCATCTGCCTGGTCTGTTATCGCAGCACCGAAATAGTGCTGGAAGGTCAGTTGTTTGTGGTTCGATTCAGAAATTGAGCCGCAACATCTGCGTTGCCAATCACTTCGAGTGAAGACATAGGAATTCGTCGCCACAGGCCCAATAGCAATTGTGACGCTGAGCCACGAATTGCACAGTCACCTTTGGCGTGTTCACGCGTTACTTCAACATCTGATGCATCAGTCGGCACAATCAGCCATTCGCCGTCTACATCGGTGCAATGAAGATGCACAGAGCCACTAAGACGCCCCTCTTCTTCGCGGATGTCATTCCTCACCATCACATGTACGAACTCATCAATTCCATCACTTGCTAGAGCGGCCTCAATTTCAGCGGTATTACCCGCTGCGCAGTGCGCATCCCACGCGTGCACAGCGGTCTCGTGTGCCATTCGCCGAATAACCCACGCGACATCCTGCACACCTACCCATGTCCAGCACGAACGAGCTGGATCAAGCGAAGAAAGCACATTGATTAGTTCATCAAGTCCTGTGCGGTATTCAGAGAGTAAATCTCTGTCGTCGGGCTTCGAACGAGGCACATAATCGGCCGGGTTCATGAGGTGGGTTTGTGTAATGAACTTCCACGAGTAGTGAACTTCGATCATGTGCCACAGCAAGTCGGCGCCAACCCACGGCTCGCACGAGGCAACCGGTGCATTCAATGCCCGTGCGATGGAATCTGCGAATGCATCGCCCTCACGTCGCAACACTCCGAGATATTCAGTTGTAGTCAACATGATTTAGAGCAACGAGCTAAATCGAGCGAGTGGCATCAGCCAATTCTTGCCACTGCTTCATCGGCAACGTGCCAGGAGCATCAGTAAGGACTTGTACACAAACATGATCCGCGCCGGAATCAAGATGTGCCTTAAGGCGCGTCGTGATCTGTTCGGTTGTTCCCCATGCAACAATGGCGTCAACAACGCGGTCTTCTTGATTTGCCACTTCTTCTGCATTGAAGCCAAGACGCACAAGGTTGTTTACATAGTTCGGCAAACGTGTGTAGGTATTCATGTGCTGACGAGCAATTGCCCGTGCTTTGGTTGGGTCTGTTTCAAAAACCACGGCTTGTTCTGGCGCCAACAATGCATCAGCACCCATTACCTCACGTGCCATTGCTGTGTGTTCCACAGGAATGAAATATGGGTGCGCACCTGCGCAGCGTTCAGCAGCAAGCTTCAACATCTTTGGTCCTAATGCAGCAAGTACACGAAGCGGTGGCGCACTAGGAGCCGGCGAGAAGTAAATGCCAGCGTCCATAGCGTCGAGGTATTCAACCATTGTGGAATATGGCTTGTCGTAGTTTCCCTTGTGAACACCGGTCACCATTGGCGCATGGCTAACGCCCATTCCTAAAAGGAAACGATTCGGGAAGGCTTCAGAAACGGTCTTCCAGCCGGCCTGCATTGTTTGAGCTGTACGAGCATGAATACTTGCGATGCCAGTAGCAAGAATCATGTTCTTCGTAGCCGACAACAAAAGTGATGTCGATGCAAATGGTTCACGCAACACAGCTTCAGGAACCCAGACGGTGCCGAAACCCATGGCTTCTACTTGGGCGATTGCGTCCTGCGCTTTCGCCATTGGTTGCAGGTCAAAGTCTGCAGTCCATAGTCCGACGCGTCCAAGATTGATTTTGCTCATGGCGTAAACGCTAGAGCATTTTGCTGTCGAAATCGTTAGCGCTGCAACAGCCAATCGTCAATGAGGCGTCGCGCAATTGAGATTGAACCAGGAATCATGGGCAGGTCGTCCCTGCTGTACCAGTTGGCATCAGCAATTTCAGTTGTGTCACAGACAATGTCACCAGAGACATAGTTCGCGCGGAAACCCAGCATCAGAGAATTCGGGAACGGCCATGGCTGACTGGCCACATACTCAACATTGTTGACAACGATGCCCACTTCTTCTTCGACTTCACGTGCAACAGCTTGTTCAAGGTTCTCCCCTGGTTCAACAAACCCAGCAAGACAGGAATACAGCGGCATAGGGAAATTGGTACCGCGCGCAAGTAATGCTTGTTGATCATCGCCTTCGCCGCGTGTGACGAGAGTGATGATGGCAGGCGACAGACGAGGGAACTGCATCAGCGAACATGCAGGACAACGAAATGCTCGCTCGTTGTGTGCAAGTTCTGTTGGTTCGCCGCACCTGCCGCAGTAACGATGTGAGCGTGCCCACTCAATCAGTTGCACCGCACGGCCTGCCACGGCCCATTCGGTATTGCTCACTCTGGCGAATAATGAATACAAGTCGGTCTCAGCGCCGTACCCAGGGTCTTCGCCGTGCGGCACGTCAATTCCCCAGCAGGCAACATCTCCGTGCATGCCCAGAAAGTGACTGGACCATGATTCCTCGGCTGGACGATCATCAATAAACACCTTGGTGCCGACTACGTGGATATAGCGATGTTCGACGACCGATTCGGCGGGAATCAGGGAAGGACGGAAGGAAGAATCATGCTGGCTCATTGCCCACTGACGGTAGTGCGTATGGCCCTGTCTAAGATAACTAAATGGCACGTACCCAAAACTCAGTAGTAATCATCGACACCCTGCGCACCCCCATCGGCAAGCGCAACGGCGGTTTGTCCACCCTGCACCCCGGCGAACTGCTCGGCATTGTGCAAAAAGGAATCCTTGACCGCACAGGTATTGATCCAGCACTTGTAGAACAAGTTGTTGGTGGCTGTGTGAGCCAAGTCGGCGAGCAAGCATTCAACATCACACGTACTGCATGGTTGGCTGCTGGTCTTCCACTCACTACTGCTGCAACAACAATCGACACACAGTGCGGTTCATCGCAGCAAGCAACTGGTCTTGCAAGTTCGCTTATCGGTTCTGGCGTTGTTGACATCGCAATTGCGTGCGGTGTTGAAGTCATGAGCCGCGTACCCATCGGTGCATCTGGTCGTAAAGACTTTGGTCTCGGAATCCCCATTCCAAAGACATATTTCGAAGAGTACGAAATGACTTCTCAGTTTGAAGGCGCAGAGCGCATCGCTGACAAGTGGGGCGTCACACGCGAAGACACCGACAAGTGGGGCCTCATCTCACAGCAGCGCGCAATTCGTGCATGGGAAGAAGATCGTTTCTCTGGTCAGTTCATCGAAGTAGATGCACCTGAAGTCAATGAAGCTGGCGAAACAACTGGTACACGTCGTGTTTCACGCGACGAAGGCCTTCGTGAGACCACTCTTGAAAAACTTGGCACATTGAAGCCAGTGGGTCGCCCAGACGGTGTCCACACAGCCGGAAACTCATCACAGATTTCTGACGGCGCAGCGGCTGTTCTCATGATGACAGAAGACAAAGCCAACCAACTCGGACTCAAGGCACGTGCTCGCATTGTTGATTCTTGCCTAGTTGGTGTTGATCCGGTACTCATGTTGACAGGACCAATTGATGCAACCCAGCGTCTCCTTCAGCGCAACAACTTGAAGATTTCAGACATTGACGTGTTTGAAATCAACGAAGCATTTGCATCTGTAGTTCTCGCATGGGCTAAAGAAGTTGGTGCAGACCTTGACCGCACAAACCCCAACGGTGGTGCAATTGCTCTTGGTCACCCTCTCGGCGCAACCGGCGCCTTTCTTGTCACCAAGGCACTGAACGAACTCGAGCGCACCGGTGGTCGCTACGCAATCGTTTCAATGTGCTGCGGCGGTGGCCTCGGAACCGGCACGCTCATCGAGCGTCTCTAAATAAAGGAGCGCGCATGGCGCGCATTCATGTAGCCATTACGGCATTTCTTTTTTCGTCGCTTCTATTCGGTTGCGCCCAAAAACAAGCCGCGATCACCCCTGATGGTCGTGTTCATGGCGTCGTCACTTACGTCGCTGATGGCGACACTATTGCCGTTCGCTTTGGTGGAACCACTGAAAAGATACGACTCATCGGAGTTGATACTCCTGAAACAAAGCACCCCACTAAACCAGTTGGTTGTTGGGGGCCAGAAGCATCTGCGCACACAACTGCACTGCTGCCGCCGGGCACCGACGTGTACATCGTGCGCGATACCGAAGCACGCGACAGATACAAGCGGTTGCTGGCATATGTATACCGCACAGATGACAACCTGTTTGTGAACAAGGAGTTGCTAGCGGGCGGATGGGGCGTGCCACTTTCTATTGCACCGAATACGGCATTCGAAACCGATTTTGCGGCTGCTGCGTATTCAGCACAGCAAGCCAATCTCGGGTTATGGGCACACTGTCGCGGGTAGGGTTTCTCTATGTCGAACAGCCGCTCTCTTGCCTCACGATTAGGCCACAAAGACGATGCTCGACTCGTCATCATCTCGTGTGATGACCTGGGGTCATGCCATGGCGCAACCGAAGGCGTGTACCAAGCAATTCGAAACGGTATTGCAACATGTGCATCCATCATGGTTCCGGCACCGTGGGCTCGTTACGCAGCAGATCAATACAAGGGTGAAGACATTGGTGTTCATCTCACGCTCAACGCCGAACACCCGTTGTACCGATGGGGCCCGCTCACTCATGCTCCGACGTTGTTATCGGGCGAAGGCGGCTTTCCACGTTCAGTTGATGACTTATGGGAACACGCTGACTCAACCGAAGTACTGCGCGAATGTCGTGCCCAAATTGAACGTGCATTGGCGTGGGGAATTGATGTTTCTCACCTTGCACCACATCTCACTTCCATCACTTTGCGCCCTGAATTTTTTGACGTGTATCTCGAACTTGCAGTGGAATTCAAACTTCCCATTCGCTTGCCTTCCACAATTTCAGCCTCAGCAGCTGGTTTTCCATTCCGTCAATTAGCGGCTGACGAAGGCATCGTATTTCCTGATCATTTTGACCATGATTGGCGCACCGGCAGCCGTGAGCGAGTTCTCTCTGCGCTTGCTTCACTTGAACCAGGCGTTACAGAGATTCACGTACAGCCAGCAATTGATACAGCCGAAGTGCGTGCATTAGGTGAAGTGGCAGTCGGATGGATCGATGATCTTGCTCTCGCTACCAGTGATGAATTGCGCGACGCTGTCACTGCAAGTGGTGCTGTGCTTATTGGCTATCGCGAATTACGCGACGCCATGCGCGTTGGCTAGCGAATACCGACAAACATGTCGGTTTCCATCGTTCCCTCTGGAACTTCACGATGATGACTCTGCGCAAGAATCCAATCTTCCCACGGGTACACATCAGCTAATTCTGTATCGGTAAGACCAAACCAAAACTTGGCCGCCGGATCAACCTGAGTTGCATGCGCGCGTAACGATTGCGTACGTGCATACAGGTACTCACCAATGTGTAGGCGTGTTGTGACCCGATGATCTTGTGATGGACGATTGCGCCAATTCTCATCGAATGGTGATTCGCCATATTTCATTACCAATGCTTCATGAACTGCCAAGATTCGCTCTTTTGCCCACAGCGTGTAATACATCTTTTGTGGTTGCCACGGTTCGCCAGCTTCCGGATACCACGCCGGGTCGCCCGCACGGTCAAATGCCAGCACACTTGCATCATGCACGCGTAAGTGATCAGGGTGCGGATAGCTGGCCTGATCATCGTTGTACGTGAGAATTACTTGTGGGCGCTCTAGACGAATAAGGCGCACTAAACGTCCTGCTGCCTCGTCGAGATCTGCCATGTGAAAGCAATCAGGATTGTTGTTCGATTCAGAACCGGCCATGCCTGAGTCTCGGTAGCCCAACATGTGCAGTGCAGAAAAGCCGATTGCTTCGACAGATTTGCGCAGTTCTTCAGGGCGCACAATCGCCAAATGAGCACGTTCTTGTTCTGGGGTCATGTTGTGAAAGGGCTGGCCTGGCTCACGCAATGCAGGGTTCTGCAGATCGCCCTCTTCTCCACCGGTGCAGCACACAAGTACGGTGCGAACGCCTTCCGAGTAGTACTTGGCAACCGTAGGGGCGCCTTTTGACGCTTCATCATCAGGATGAGCATGAATTGTCATGAGACAGAGAGGATCTCCCAAGGAAGACAATTGCGGTGTAGGCATCCTTGACAGGATAGTGACCCCACCTCGCCGAACCGAACACGCTGGGGGGTTGTTCCACCGCTAAGGGTGTTCAATCTGTGAGAATAGATCTATCGACTTCTCCACCACCGCCCTGCCAATTGGCATCTTTGAGACCGACATCAATTGTCGTCTCACTGCGGGCAACGATGCTTTTCGCGCGTTAGTCCTAGGCGGAGCGCCACTCAGTGTTGGCACAGCACCGTGGGTCAATGCGTTACCGCAAGAGCGCACCGAATGTGAACGTCGGTGGGTGCAACATCGCGACAGTGGCGAAACGTTCACCGTGGAATTTCGAATCGGATTAGCAACTGGTGAAGTGATGTGGATCCAAGTTGCCACTCAACCCGTTGTCATCGACGGCGCACTTGCCGGATACATCGGTACTGCAATTGATTGCACCGCGCTTGTTACACAACGTCAACTATCTGATCAGCTTGTCGGACTGCTGGATGTTTCTGGTGATGCCGTACTTGTCTTTGATCGTGTTGGTGAACTCATGTTTGCTAACGACACCGCTCGCACCTTGATTGGCGTTACAGACCCTG